>NZ_CAAAFT010000206.1:0-3714 GCF_900634765.1 Candidatus Protofrankia californiensis
CCGCCCGAGAAGCGTGCCCTGGGACCAGGCGCCGGCGGACCGTCGGGGCAGGGAGGGTATGCCGTACATCTCGACAACCGCACCTGATCCCGGATCCTCGTGCAGCCGTGCGGCAACAGCCCCGGCCGGCATTCCCTCGCCGACGTTTTCCATACCGGCCACGTCCCAACCGCCGGTGTCGGAATGCACCGGTCCCGGTGGCGGCGACCACGCCTTCACTCGTACCCGTCGCGTGGGTGCCCCGTCCACACCTGCCAGCAGGGGAAAGTCCACGGTGAGGATGACGTCCGTCGCGGGCCGAGGGGGGTCGTTCCGGTCCCGTCCGAGGGCGCTGTTGACCACGTGGGCGCAGGTGAGCAGATGGCGCTCGCCGACGACGAAGCCGATCCCGACGGGACGGTCCCGGTGTTCGCCGTCCCGGCCCAGCACACGGACGATGACCCCGTCCCTCGACACGGTGCCCACCGCGGATCGTTTCAGGACCCGGGTGCCGGGCTGGGTTCCGGTCCGGGATCGGACGCGGCCAGGGCGGCGGCCCGCCCGGCCGGCTCCACCTGTCCGTCCGGCTCGGTCCGTCCGGCTCGCTTCCAGGTCATGGAAACCGCGAAGTTCACCTCGGTGGTGCCCTTCGCGAAGATGATCCCGGTCTCGCCGCCCACGTTGAGCCCGAACTCGACGGTCACCTCGTCCGGACCGACCGCACGCAGCCCGCCGACCACGGTGGACAGCGCGGGTCGCAGGCCGTTCATCATCTCCTCGAGTGCCTGCCGGGCGCGGGCGGCAGTCTGCCCGGGGCTGATCGAGGCAAGTTCCAGGCCCTCGTCGAGGCCGCTGGGGCGAACCTCCGCGTCGGCGAGGTCGTGCTCGTCGACCTCGACGACCATCCGGCCATCGCCTCCCACCGGTACTTCCAGCAAGGCCATGCCCATACCCCCGTCATCGGCTCACGGCCCGCTCCCATGCGGCGAACCGGGTCGATCGTGAGAGTACTGCCACGTTCCGACGTGGCCTGGATCCAGGAACCCGGGCGATCTGGGCCGGGGGAGGAGCCGTGGACGGTTCGGCCGACACGGGCTCCGTCCCCGTCTGGGGTTGTCCTCGGGGTCTATTGCCGGATAACGCGTCACCGTCGATCCTGTGCCGGTAGCCGCTCGTCCCGGCAGCCTCCGCTGGTCCGCGTGGTTTTGCTGGACCCCCGGTCGCCGGAGCGGTTATATTCGGACGATGCGCGCCGGATCTGCGTCCTGGACGGTGATGCTCGATCCGTTCTGGGTCTCCCGTCGTGCGCATCACTTCGACCAGATCTGTTGCTGATCCGATCCCACAGACGCGCGGGCGGTCCGACGGATCGCAGCCCGCCGTCGCGACCGCTGGCCATGCCGACCACCTCGTGCCGCGTGCGGCGTTCCCGGCGGTGGTGACGATCCGCATTGCGGCTGGCGTCGCCGGTCACGCGGCTGTGTGACGCGGCCGTGTTGCACGGTCATGACGCACCAACGACCCGTCCCGCTGCCTCGGCGTGCCTCGGCCGCTGCCGGCACGGAGAGGACCTCGACATGACCTCCTCCGCGGACGCGGGGCCGGCGCCGGGCCGGTCCCGGCGCCGGCTGACCCTGGGCGCGATCCTGCACGGCTCCGGCGGGCACATCGCCGGCTGGCGGCACCCGTCCTCGCCGCCGGACGGCCAGCTCGACCTCGACCATCACATCCGGCTGGCCCAGACGCTGGAGCGGGGGACGTTCGACGCGCTGTTCGTCGCCGACGTCGTGGCCATCTGGGGGCACCAGTACGACTCGTTGCGGCGCACCGCCCGCGCCGACCACTTCGAGCCGTTGACCCTGCTGGCCGCGCTGTCCACCGTGACCGAGCGGATCGGTCTGGTCGCCACCGCGACGACGACGTACAACGAGCCGTTCCCCATCGCGCGCAAGTTCGCCTCGCTGGACCACCTGTCCGCCGGTCGGGCCGGCTGGAACGTGGTGACGTCGGTAGTCCCGCTGGAGGCCGGCAACTTCGGTCGGGACACCCATCTCGACCACAGCGCGCGCTACCTGCGGGCCGAGGAGTTCGTCGAGGTCGTCCGGGGGCTGTGGGACAGTTTCGACGACGGTGCGGTCACCCGGGACACCGCCTCGGGGCACTACTACGATCCGGCCGGTCTGCGTACCCCGCATCATGCCGGGCCGCATTTCACGGTGCGCGGGCCACTGAACATCTCCCGGCCGCCGCAGGGCCATCCGGTGATCTTCCAGGCCGGCTCGTTGGAGGTCGGCAAGGCGTTCGCCGCCCGCCACGGCGAGGTGCTGTTCACCGTGCAGACCTCGCTGGCCGGCGCCCAGGCGTTCTACGCCGACGTCAAGGCGCGGGCGGCGGCGTACGGCCGGGACGGCGACCACGTGCTGGTCTGGCCGGTGCTCTCGCCGTTCGTCGCGAGCACGCAGGCGCAGGCCCGCGCACGCCTGGCCGAGCTCCAGGAACTGGTGCACGACGACGTGGCCCGCCGGCTCGTCCAGGACAACATCGGGGATCTCGACCTGTCCGGATACCCACTGGACGGGCCGCTGCCGCACATCGGCGCGACCAACCGGAGCAAGAGCCGCCAGGAGCTGATGCTCGACCTGGCCCGCCGCGAGAACCTGACGATCCGCCAGCTGGCGCTGCGGTTCGCCACCGGCGGCGCCGTGGTCGGCACCCCGGAGACGGTCGCCGACCACATCGAGGAGTGGTTCACCGCCCGCGCCGCCGACGGTTTCAACATCAATTTTCCCTACCTGCCGAGCGCCGCCGAGGACTTCGTCGACCACGTCGTTCCCGAGCTGCGCCGCCGCGGCCTGTTCCGGCACACCTATGAGACTGCGACGCTGCGCGGACACCTCGGGCTGCCGCGTCCGCAGGTCGGCGCCGGACGGCGGCCGGTGACCGCGGGGCAGCGGGAAGGGGCGGGGGAGGGGAGCCGATGACCGCCGCGCGCCGCAGGAGGCAGCTCCACCTCAACGCCTTCCTCAAGCCCCCGGGGGAGTTCCTGGCCGCCTGGCGGCACCCGAACGCCGTCCCCGACGCGGGCGTGAACATCCGGCACCTGATCGAACTGGCGCGGACCGCCGAGCGAGCCTGCTTCGACGCGCTCTTCTTCGCCGACCTCGTCGGGGTGCCCTTCGCCGACCAGGAGGTGCTGCGCCGGGTCTCGGTGGTCAACGACTCCTTCGAACCGACGACCCTGCTCGCGGCGCTGTCCACCGCCACCACCCGCATCGGGCTCATCGCGACCGCATCCACCACCTACAACGAGCCTTACCACCTGGCGCGGACGTTCGCCTCGCTGGACCACCTCAGCCGGGGACGGGCGGGCTGGAACCTGGTCACCTCGCTCAACGACGCCGAGGCGCGCAACTTCGGCCTCGCCGAGCATGTCGAGCATGAGGAGCGCTACCGGCGGGCCGCGGAGTTCCACGAGGTGGTGACCGGCCTGTGGGACAGCTTCGACGACGACGCGTTCCGCTACGACCAGGCGTCCGGGATCTACTTCGACGACGACAAGCTGCACCGGCTCGACCACCGGGGCAGGTACTTCTCGGTGACCGGGCCGTTGAACATCCCCCGGTCGCCGCAGGGCCGGCCCGTCGTCGTCCAGGCCGGGTCCTCCGAGACCGGCAGGTCGCTGGCGGCGGCGGTCGCGGATGTCGTCTTCACCCACCATCCCGACGCGGCCGCCGC
>NZ_CAAAFT010000206.1:4126-10027 GCF_900634765.1 Candidatus Protofrankia californiensis
AGCCTTCTACGTCGACATCAAGGCGCGGGCGGCCGCGGCCGGCCGTGACCCCGACCATGTCGTCGTCCTGCCGGCGCTGTCCACGATCGTCGGCCGTACCCTCACCGAGGCCGAGGACAAGGCCGACCGGCTGTACGCGCTGCTCGATCCCCGGGTGGCGTTGGCCGATCTCGCCTACTGGCTCGGTGGCGTCGACCTGTCGGCGTACCCGCTGGACGGGCCGCTGCCGCAGCTGCCCCTGTCGAATCAGAGCCGCAGCGCGCAGCGGCTCATCGTGGAGCGGGCCCGCGCGCGGAACCTGACCATCCGCGAGCTCGCCAGGGGCCTGGCCCGCGACGACCGGACCATCGTCAGCACCCCGGAGGGGGTCGCCGACCACATCCAGGAATGGTTCGAGACACAGGCCGCGGACGGTTTCAACGTGATCTTCCCGTACCTGCCGGAGACGCTCGACGACTTCGCGAACCTGGTCATCCCGCACCTGCAGCGGCGTGGCCTGTTCCGGACCTCCTATGAGGGACGGACCCTGCGCGAGAACCTGGGGCTGCCCCGGCCGGCCAGCCGGTACGCCCGCGGCCGGGCCGGCGCGTGATCCCGGCCATGCACGTCCAACCGGACGGCGGTCGCCGGCCGCTGTCACCTCCGGTACGCGACCGACGAGGAGGCCGACGATGACCGACAGGCCCAGCACCGTCACGTCCGGCACCGCCGCGTCCGAGACCGCCGCGTCCGAGACCGCCCTGCCCACCCTGGACATCGGCCCCTACCGCACGGGTGGCCCCGGGCGCGAGGCGTTCCTGGCGGCGTTGCGCGCGGCCTGCCACGGGCCGGGTTTCTTCTACCTCACCGGGCATGGGATCCCGGCGGCCACCAGCGCCGCCGTGCTGGAGGTCAGCCGGCGGTTCTTCCGCCTGCCCGAGCCCGTCAAGCTCGAGATCGAGAACATCCACTCGCCGCACTTCCGCGGCTACACCCGGCTCGGCCACGAGATCACCCGGGACAACCCCGACATCCGTGAGCAGATCGACATCTCCGACGAGCGCCCCGCCCGCCGGCTCGGCCCCGACGACCCGCCCTACCTCCGCCTCGACGGCCCCAACCAGTGGCCCGCTACGCTCCCGCAGATGCCGGCGATCGTCCAGACCTACATGGCCGAGCTGGGACGGCTCGCCCGGACGCTGGTCCGCGCGTTCGCCGAATCGCTCGGTCTGCCCGCCGACCACCTGGACCCGACGTTCGCCGTCGAGCCCCGCTCGCACCTCAAGCTGATCCGGTACCTGCCCGCGCCACCGGACTTCGCCGCCGGCTACGACCAGGGCGTCGGTGCGCACAAGGACGGCGGCTTCATCACGTTCGTCCTCCAGGACGACACCGGCGGTCTCCAGGTCGCGCGGAGCCCGGAGGCGGCCGCGGCCGCGGGCGCGGGCGTGCAGGTGGCGGACGGCGACTGGATCGACGCCAGCCCGGTACCGGGGACCTTCGTGGTCAACATCGGCGAGATGTTCGAGCTGGCGACCCAGCGCTACTACCGGGCGACCGTGCACCGGGTCGTCAGCCCACCGGCCGGGACGGAGCGGGTGTCGGTGGCCTTCTTCTTCGGCCCGCGGCTGTCGGCGACGCTGGCGCCCCTGCCGCTGCCGGAGGAGCTGCGCCGGCAGCTGCCGGCGGTGGAACCTCCTGACCCGCGCAACCCCATCTTCGCCGAGCACGGCGTCAACACCCTCAAGAGCTGGCTGCGCAGCCACCCCGAGGTCGCGCGGCGGTACTACTCCGACGTCGAAGCGCCCTCCGGACGGGGCGCGTACTGACCATGCCGGCCATGGCCGACCATGCCACTGCGCAGACGCACCGACCGGTTGGCCGTCCCCGACCGGCTAGGCTGAACATCCGTCACACAGCCCTCACCGGCCGCGAGACAGCGAGAGGAAACTCGTGACGACCGCCCCCGCGACGCACAGCTTCGACACCCGGCAGATCCATGCCGGCGCCCAGCCGGACCCGGCGACGGGCGCCCGTGCGGTGCCGATCTACCAGAGCACGTCGTTCGTCTTCGACGACACCCGCCACGCGGCGGACCTGTTCGCGCTCGCGGAGGTCGGCTTCACCTACACCCGTGTGGTCAACCCGACTCAGGACGTCCTGGAGAAGCGGGTCGCGGATCTGGAGGGCGGCGTCGCGGCGCTGGCGACCGCCAGTGGCCAGGCGGCGCAGGCGCTGGCGATCCTCACCGTCGCCTCCGCCGGCGACCATCTGGTCTCGTCGTCGTCGCTGTACGGCGGGACCTACGCGCTGTTCGCCCACACGCTGTCGGAGTTCGGCATCGAGACGACCTTCGTCGACGACCCGGACGACCTGGGCGCCTGGAAGGCCGCGGCGCGTGCGAACACGGCTGCGTTCTACGGGGAGACGATCGGCAACCCGCGCGGGAACGTCCTCGACATCGCCGGCGTGGCCGAGGTCGCGCACCAGGCGGGCGCGCCGCTCGTCGTCGACAACACCCTCGCCTCCCCGTATCTGGCCCGTCCGCTCGAGCACGGCGCCGACGTCGTCGTGCATTCGGCGACCAAGTTCATCGGCGGGCACGGCACGTCCATCGGCGGTGTCATCGTCGACGGCGGCCGGTTCGACTGGGGCAACGGGCGCTATCCGCGGTTCACCAGCCCGGACCCGGCCTACAACGGGCTGGTGTTCCTCGACGCCTTCGGGGAGACCGCCTACATCGTGCGGGCGCGGGCCAAGCTGCTGCGCGACCTCGGCCCGGCGCTGTCGCCGTTCAACGCCTTCCTGCTGTTGCAGGGGCTGGAGACGTTGTCGCTGCGGATGCAGCGGCACTCGGCGAACGCGCTGGCGGTGGCGCGGTGGCTTGCCGACCGCGACGACGTGCTGTGGGTCGCCTACCCGGGGCTCGCCTCCAGCCGCTGGCACGCGGCGGCCGACCGGTATCTGCCAGCCGGCGCCGGCGCCGTGCTGGCCTTCGGGATCCGTGGCGGCGCGCAGGCGGGCCGGGCCTTCGTGGAGGCGTTGGAGCTACACAGCCATCTGGCCAACGTCGGTGACGTCCGCTCGCTGGCCATCCATCCCGCCACGACCACCCACGCCCAGCTCACCGAGGCCGAACGGGCCGCGAGCGGGGTCAGCGGGGAGCTGGTCCGGCTGTCGGTCGGCCTTGAGGGGATCGACGACATCCTCGCCGACCTGCAGACCGGCTTTGACGCGGCGGCCGGACTATCCGACGGTCAGCCATGACCGGCTGACCAAGAGGACGTTCGACGCAGTCACCCGGAGCCGACCGCCGCGGGAGTGTCGTCGCCGCGGACGAGGGGGAGCAGGCAGGGCTCCAGCAGGGCGATCAGCCGCTCGGGCGACGCCTGCTCCACCTCGTCGATCTTCAGCAGATGTCGGGTGACGATGAGCCCGACGAGCAGCGTGCAGATGAGGCCGGAGCGCAGGGCCGCCTCGTCGCCGTCGAGCACTCCGGCGATCTTCACGGCGCCGTCGTCGAGGAAGGCGTAGCGGACCGCCTCGGCGGCCTGTTCGTGGGTGAGCATCGACCGCAGCGTCGCCAGCATGGCGTCCGGCTGCTTGTCGAGCTGTTGCAGGAGGTAGCTCAGGACGCGTCCGCCCAGCTCGTCGGGCGGTCCGGGCAGGCAGCCGGCCAGGTCGAAATCGATGGCGGAGGCGGCTTGGAACAGCGCTTCCTTGGAACCGAAGTGCTGCATGACCAGCGCCGGGTCGACTCCCGCCCGGCGGGCGGTCGCGCGGATCGTCGTCCGCTGGTAGCCGGCCTCGCGGAACAGCGCCCGGGCAGAGTCGAGGATCGCCGTCCGGGTCAGGGCGCGGCGTTCGGAGCGGCTGAACGGCGATGTGCCGGACGTCACAAAGATCCTCCCTCAACACGCATTGGCCGAACCTGCCGGCCACTCTCGACTTTACCCGAGTCAACATCCGTTGAGCGGAATCGTAGAGGGGATCTCTCCGGCCCTCGCGGCGATCGGTCCGCCGGTCGGTCCGCGAACCGGGTGAATCGGGTGAACAGGGTGAACAGGATGATTTCGCCGCGTCCGCCTGGGTCCCGCCGGGGCGCCCCGGCGGGACCCCCCGTCCTCCCGTCGTCGCGGGCTATCTACTCTGGTGAAGATGGAAAGCGTGATCATCGCGGGCGGCACGGGAATGGTCATCGGAGACGACGGCTCCCGGCCGGGCAGTGGTGACCGTGACATCACACGTGGAACCGTCACAGGGTAACCATCACGGAGTAACCGTCCCCTTCAGCCACCGAGGAGCCGTTGCATCCCATGACCGAGCTTTCAACGCCGCCCGCGGAACCTGGGCGCGAGATCCTGGTGATAGGCGCCGGTCCAGCGGGTCTGAGCGCGGCGTTCCAGCTGCACAAGTACGGGATCTCATCCACCGTGCTCGAGGCGGACACGCAGGTCGGTGGTATCTCCCGGACGGTTGAGCGCGACGGCTGGCGGTTCGACATCGGCGGCCACCGGTTCTTCACGAAGGTCCGGGCGGTCGAGGAGCTGTGGCACGAAATTCTCAGTGACGCCGATTTTCTGCTGCGGCCGCGTAGGAGTCGCATTTTCTACAACGGCGCCTACTACGACTACCCGATCAACGCCGGGAATGCATTGCGCAATCTCGGCCCGGCCGAGGCCGCCCGGTGCGTCGGCTCGTACCTGTGGGCCAGGGTCCGGCCGCCGAAGGATCAGACGGACTACGAAAGCTGGCTGGTCGCCCGTTTCGGTTGGCGTCTCTACCGCACTTTCTTCAAGACCTATACCGAAAAGGTCTGGGGTGTTCCGGTCAGCGAGATGCCGGCCGACTGGGCCGCTCAACGGGTGAAGAGCCTCTCCCTGGCGAACGCCATCGTCAACGCGGTCTCGCCACGTCGCAACCAGAAGAAGATCACTTCGCTGATCGAAGAATTCCAGTACCCCAAGTTCGGCCCCGGGATGATGTGGGAGGTATGCCGCGACAAGGTCACGGCTGCCGGCAGCAAGGTCGTGACGGGTACGACCGTGGTGGGCATCAGGCACGCCGACGGTCGCGCGACGGCGGTTGTCGCGCGCGACGGCGACGGGGGAACCACCGTCTACCCCTGTACCGACGTCGTGTCGTCCATGCCGATCTCCGAGCTGATCACGGCGATGGATCCGCCCGTCCCACCCGCTGTCGCCCAGGCCGCCCGCGACCTGCGCTACCGGGACTTCATCACCGTCGCGCTCGTGGTGCCCGCCGAGAAGGTGCCCTGGGACGACAACTGGATCTACATCCACGACCCGCAGGTCCGGACCATGCGCATTCAGAACTTCGGTTCCTGGTCGCCGTTCCTGGTCAAGGACGGCCGTAACGTGCTCGGTCTGGAATACACGGTCTTTGAAAGCGACGCCGCCTGGACGGCACCCGACGACGACCTCATCGAGCAGGGCAAGCGGGAGCTGGCCAAACTCGGCCTTGTCGACTACGACGACATCGAGTCGGGATACGTGGTTCGCCAGAGCAAGGCCTATCCCATCTACGACGACCGCTACCGGGCGAACGTCGATGTGATACGCGGCTGGCTCGGCGACAACACGACCAACGTGTACCCGGTCGGCCGCAACGGCATGTTCCGGTACAACAACCAGGATCATTCGATGCTCACCGCGATGCTCACCGCCGAGAACATCGCCACCGGCACGAACCACGATGTCTGGTCGGTGAACGTCGAGGACGAGTATCACGAGGAGAAGAGCGACTCCGGGGCCGGACGACCCGGCGGGTCCCTCGGTACCGGACGTGACGCCCCGGTCCTGTCGCGTGTCTCGCTCGACGCTGCGGCAGGCCCCACGCCGCAGTCGTGACGGCCGCGACCCCTGTCTCATCCGGGTTCTGGGCGAGGGAGGAGTCGCGGCC
>NZ_CAAAFT010000206.1:10052-11692 GCF_900634765.1 Candidatus Protofrankia californiensis
CGCTGCTGACACAGCGCTGTGCCCGGCGGCTCATGACAGTTGTTGTCGTTCGCTGTGCAGCCAGATCGACACCGCCTCGGTGCGGCTGGCCGCGTTCAGCTTGCGCAGGATGTGTTTGACGTGGGACTTCACGGTTCCCTCGGAGATGATCAGCTTGTCGGCGATGCGTGCATTGGTGTCGCCGGCGGCCATCAGCCTGAGCACGTCGACCTCTCGTCTGGTCAGGCGTGAGTCCGCCGGCCAGTGGTCGTCGTGCAGCGGGCGTTCGGGTCGGGCGAGCTCGTGATCCGCGCCGTGTGCGCCGAACCCGATCTGACCCTCGAAGTCGTTCATCGCCGTGGCCAGTCCCTCGGTGTAGCGCAGCATCTCGGTGCGCATCTGGGCCAGTCGTTCGAGGAGGATCGCGCGTTCCAGGGCGTAGCCGAAGCCTTCGGCGAAGATTGCCAGGACGTCCCGGTCGAAGTCGGTGAGTTCGCTGCGGTGGAAGTAGCGGTCGGCGTGCAGGAAGCCGATCACCCGGGCACAGGGCATGATCGGCACCGCGACGTAGTTCCTGCACTGGGAGACCTCGGCCATCGGCCGGTGCACGCGTGATTCCTGCTGGACGTTGGTGACGGTGAGTGGTCGTTTCCGTCGTACGATCTCGGTTTCGAACAGGTTGGGCACGAGCTTCTGCGGGTTGTCCCGGCCGGCCCGTAAGATCGCTTCCGCCCACTGCTTGTCCCCATCGACGTGCAGTGCTTCGGCCACCCAGGTCGATTCGTGGATGCGTGACATGATCGCCCGGTCGAACCCCATCGTGCACACGATGCTCGGGGTGGAGGCGATGAGTTCGGATACCGAAGCCGTCTGGTGTAATCGGCCGAGGGCGGTCTGCGCGTTGCGCATCGTGCTCGACCGGTGGTGGGCGCGTTCCTCGCGCACGCTGTTGTCGGTGTTCTTGAGTTGGATGAGCAGTGGCAGCAGGTCGTCGGCGCATGCCAGGCGGTCGGCGGTCGCGCGGTCACCGGTTGCGGCTGTGTGTACGCCGTGCCAGATGGCATCCAGGGCGGTGCTGGCGGCGGGTAAATCGTTGATCTCCGTGACGTCGGGCAGGCACTGCGAGTTGAGTAGTTTCTGAGCTTTGCAGATGATCGCGAGTACCTCGCTCAGCGTCTGATCGGAGATCGACCGCTGGTACACGCGGTCCCCGATCGTCGGTCTGTGGTTTCTCTCGTGACACCTGATGTCCCCGGTAGACACGATGAGCCTCCTCGACTGGCGCAAGCGTCCGGCGCTGGACGCTCAGCGGATCATGAGCCAAAGTTCGACTTTGTTACGTTTTGTCCGCTTTCATCACCCGATCACACTATGGACACACACCAACCTTCCGGCTAACTGGCCCTCCGGGTCACTGGTGCCGGTGCGGCCGAGCTCCTTTTTCGGAGAGAGTAACGGGTCTATTGCATACAACGGAGTTAATTCATGGCAGACCCCGCTGAACCGGTGATCAGAGGAACCGGACGGGTCGCTCGTCGTGCTATCCGGCGCAGGCAGCCTGCGAGAGGGAGCGGGCGCTGCGTCAGCTGTCCCTCCACTGTGCTGCGCATCCTTGTACTGCACCGTCTGGGGGCGGCTGCGGCAGGGGGCATGGCGGCCGT
>NZ_CAAAFT010000207.1:0-3561 GCF_900634765.1 Candidatus Protofrankia californiensis
CTCCTCGGTCGTGGTGCACGTGCCCAGCAGCGGGAACTCCAGACCCCAGCCGAAATCCGATCCGAACGGGACCGCGAAAGCACCTGCCTCGGCGAGCCCGCGGAACGCCTTCCACGGGAAACTCTCCGCGCTTTCCTCGCGCTGTCCGATGTCGCGGGCGTAAGGCTCGACCCGTTCGATCGCCGCCTGGCGCATCTGCCGACGGAGGGCGATCGTCTCCTCCGGTATTCCTAAGTCGTGCCACATATGGTCCTGTGTGCGCGGCGGTGCCTGGATCAAAGTGAGAACTCCTCACGGGACGGGCAACGGTGCGGAACTCGTCGGAAATTGTCGGCCAGGAATCTTTGGATGTCAATATGGTCGGGGCTGACCAAATAGGGGCCCGGGGTGCGTTCGCGTCCGATGCGTTCGGGCGATGTTGCGGGAATGCGGTGGCTACCGCTGGGTATTCAGCCAGATCGACACGGCTTCGGCGCGATTAGCTGCGACCAGCTTACGCAGAATGCGCTTGACGTGCGATTTCACCGTCCCCTCGGAGATCACCAGTTTGCTGGCGATCTGGTGGTTCGTGTGCCCCTGGGTCATCAGCCGGAGCACATCGAGCTCGCGGTGGGTGAGCGGTGTCTCGATCCGGCGGTGTGCTGGATCCGATGTGGGCGCTACCAGCTCGTCGTCGAAGGGAGTGGAGGATCGCGGCGTGGGAAGGGGGGAGCGTTCGTGCACGAAGAGGATCATGTCCTCGGCGAACCGCAGGATCCGTGCGCGCAGACCGGCGAGGCGGTCGAGCAGGATGGCGCGATCGAGCGCGTAGCTGAATCCCGCGGCGAACACCGAGAGCAGGTCGCGATCCAGGTCGGTCAGCTCGCGGCGCTGGAAGTAGCAATCGGCGTGCAGGAAGCCGATGACGTCGCCGCGGGGCATGACGGGCGCGGCGACGTAGGAGCGCGTCTGGGAAACCCTTGAGATCGCCTGGTGTACTCGTGGCCGCTGCTGACCGTCCGGCACAGTGATCGGCCGCCGCGTGCGTACGATCTCGGTCTCGAACAGTGGGGGCGCCAGCGGCTCGGGGCTCTCCCTCCCAGCCTGCAGGATCTGCTCTGCCCAGTCCGGATCACCCTCGACGTGTAGTGACTCTGCGACCCAGAGCGAGTCGTGGATGCGCGAGAAGATCGCCCGGTCGAAGCCCAGTGCGCAGACCGCCACGGGGGTTGTTTCGATCAGCTCGGCCACGGAGAAGCCGCTCTGGTGGAACTGGCTGAGCGCGCTCTGCGCGCGGCGCAGCGTGGCGGACCGGCGGGTGGCGTGCTGACGCTCCAGGTCCTCATCGGTCTGACGGGCCCGTATCAGCAGGGTGACCAGATCGTCGGTGTTCGCCAACTGCTCGCCGGCAGCATGATCGCCGTGAAGTGCGGCCCGGACCCCGCGCCACACACAGCCGAGCGCGTCTGCGGCCGAGGGCAGATCGACGATGTCGGCCGCCTTGGGAAGCCCGGCTCCGGTCAGCAGCTTCTCCGCCTGCCGCACCGTGTCGAGCACCTCGCTCAGCGTCTGATCGGAGATCGACCGCTGGTACACGCGGTCCCCGATCGTCGGTCTGCGGCTTCTCTCGTAGCACCTGGCGTTCTCGGTGGACACGATGAGCCTCCTCGGCTTGCTCGAGCATCAGGCACTGGACATTCACGGCGGATCAACGAGTCAAGGTTCAGTCTCGTCACATTCTGTCCATATCTATAACCTGCTGTCCGGGTCGCCGGCGCCGGTACGGCGGATGTTCCCTCTTTGGAGAGAGTAACTGTCCCCCGGGCGAGAGATGCGGCCCGGCGCGTCAAAAGGGAAGATTCGCTCCCGGTGCGTTGCCCGGCCGAGCTGTTCCCAGCAACGTGAATAGCGAGATTATCCCGGTCGGCGATGGCATCCGGGAGGGGATGCCGCCGCGCCGGTCGACATCGGTTACATCGACGATGACGGTTACCTGTTCCTGACCGACCGCAAGGCGTTCACCATCATCTCCGGTGGGGTCAACATCTACCCGCAGGAAATCGAGGGCTGTCTCGCCCTGCACCCGAAGGTGCACGATGTCGCGGTGATCGGCGTTCCCGACCCGGAGATGGGTGAGTCGGTGCATGCGGTGGTGCAGCTGCCGTCGGGCGTGGTGCCGAGTGAGGAACTCGCCGAGGAACTGCACGCCTATGTCCGGGAACGGATCGCCTGATACAAGGCTCCGCGCGGGATTGATTTCGTGGACGAGTTGAAACCGGCAAGCTCGTGAAGCGGGTCCTGCGTGAGCAGTACTTGCGGGCGGCCAAAGTCGTGTCGTGACGACGCCAGAGGCCGCGCGGGAGGCGGTCCCTGGCGTTGGTCTCGGTATTCAGCCTCGGCATTCGATCGGACTGCTGTTCCCCGGTCCGTCGGCGTCGCATCAGCGGGCGCTTCTCGTCCGGCCACGGTTGATTTCTCCCAGTACCTTCCAGGTACGTCGGCGATCCTCGGCGGTGCTCAGACCGGTGCTGGTCACCACGATCTCGGTTGCCCCGGCGTCGAAATAGAGGGCCACGGCGGCGGCTAACATCTCCTCGTCGCCGATGACCGCCAACTCGGCCGGGTGTTTTAGGCCCTCGCGGGCAAGTACCGCCCGATATGAAGGCACTGTCGCGTAAGACGCCAGCTGTTTCTCGGCGGATGCCCGTACCTTGTCGACCGCCGCGGTCACAATGCCGGCGAACGCCACGACGATTCGCGGTGCGGGCCGTCCCGCGGCGCGGGCCGCCTCGGTGATCGTTGGCACGATGAACTCGCTGAGCGTCCGAGGACCGGCAAGGTAGGGCAGGGTGCCGTCAGCCAGCTCGCCGGTGACCTTCAACGCCTGTGGTCCCATCGCCGCCACCAGCAGCGGGACCGGCGGCTGCGCCCCAGGCACGGCCGCCGGCATAGGGGTGGAGGCTGTCAACGTCGCGCCGTGCAGGTTGACCGAACCGGAGGACAATAGCGGCCTCAATGCGCTGAGGTACTCACGCAGGTGACGGATAGGCCGATCGAAGGACACGCCAAAGCTCGTGATGAGTCGTGGCGTACCGAGCCCCAGCCCGAGCGTGAACCGTCCATGACTTGCCGCCTGGGCCGTCTGGGCCTGACTCGACACCACGATCGGGTGGCGGGGATAGATGGGTACGACCGAGGTGCCGATGGCGATATCGGGCACGGCGTGACCGATCACGGCGGCTATCGACAGAGCGTCATGGTCGAATCGTTGGGGTAACCAGATCGAGGTAAGCCCGGCCTCGCCGGCCTCACGGGCACGGGCGATCAACGTGTCCACCGTGTTGGAGCCAAGATCCGGCCAGTGGGACGGAAGGGAAATTCCAAGGGTCACAGAGTCTCCAGGCGTCACCAATTGTCCCGGGATTTCCCAGGTCGGGCGTGGTAAACGTTCAGCCTGGTTACGGAGGGAGAAATATCCGGTCGCCACGCGTGATTCGTTCGCCATGGGTTTGACGCGAAAATAGCGTACACCCGGTCGTAGGTCTGTCGAATTAACGGTGGAAACACCATTATGTATAATAT
>NZ_CAAAFT010000208.1:0-3355 GCF_900634765.1 Candidatus Protofrankia californiensis
GCTAAGGTCCAATGGTCGGACCTTTGCTTGGAGGTAGGGTGCGCGCAGTCGTCCTCCGCGAGTTCGGTGGATGCGGAACTTGCGGTTCGCCGACTCTCCTGGTTCGGAACCGGAGCCGGGATGGGCAGCGATACGTAGTCAAATAATAACTCACTGAAGCAAGCGTTGGGAGATGGAATACTCAGTGAAACTGATTCATTTCTTTACGCTACCAAGCGTCCAGTCGCAGACCGGCCGGCCCCTCGAAAGCGCAGGCCGCGACCCCGCCACAGCCATCAGATCCCGGTCGGCCGTCCCGCCCGCCGATCGGCGCGGACGAGCAGTGCGACAAGGCCCCATCCGCCCACCACAGGACGGGGCCGACGCAGGCCCGTCACACCGGAGAACGCCTCACCTCTCCAACCATCATTCCCCGGCCATGGTTCCCATTCCCCTCCGATGGGAATTCCCATCCTCCTCAGCGGTGTTCAAATAATCCGTTAAGCGTCCACTTGAAAACGACCGTCCGCGCTAGTACGTTTACCCCCGGCACACCGGCATTTGCCGGACGGGCAACCAAAAAGATCATTCCATCTACTCCGCGACGAGCAGCGGCCCTGCTCGCTTCCTGATCGAAGAGGGTCATCAGTTCAATGGACCAGTTCACCGACCACTTCACCGACGTGACGTACACGGTCGACAACGGCCTGGCCTGGATCACCATCAATCGACCGGAACGTTACAATTCGTTCCGCGCCCGCACCGTCGATGAACTGATCAAAAGCTTCAAATGTGCATGGGGCAGCGAAGACGTCGGCGTCATCTGCCTCACCGGCGCCGGCGAGAAAGCCTTCTGCACCGGCGGTGACCAGAAGCAGCGCATGGAAACGGGCGACTACGGACCATCGGACAGCGGCCTGTTCGAGGTGGACGCACTGCACCGGGTCATCCGTGACGTGCCCAAACCCGTCATTGCGGCGGTGAACGGTTTCGCCATAGGCGGTGGCCACGTTCTGCACCTGCTGTGCGACCTCACCATCGCCGCCGACAACGCCCGTTTCGGCCAGAACGGTCCCCGGGTCGGTTCATTCGACGCCGGCTTCGGCACCGGCTATCTCGCCCGCGTAATCGGCGAGAAGCGTGCCCGCGAAATCTGGTTCCTCTGCCGCCAGTACAGCGCCGACCAGGCCGCGGACTGGGGCCTGGTCAACAAAGTCGTCCCGGCTGACCAGCTACGGGCCGAGGTCCGCGCCTGGGCGGACGAGATCCTCCTGCTGTCACCGACCTCCCTCAAGGTACTCAAGCAGTCGATGAACACCGACAGCGAGCATTTCGCGGGCATCGGGCAGATGGCCTACTCCAGCCTCAAGATGTTCAGTGACTCCGCCGAGGCCAAGGAAGGTATCACCGCCTTCAACGAGAAGCGCGCACCGGACTTCTCCGCGCACCGGGGCAACTGACTCCCATGCGCTGCACAGCGGAATCCACCGCGGCGCCGGCGAGGGAGACCCATGGCTGACACCACAACGTCGATCTACGCGCCGGACCTGCTGCGGGGCAAACGGATCCTCATCACCGGCGGTGGGACCGGCCTCGGCCGAGGGGTGGCAGCCCACCTGGTCCGCCACGGCGCCCAGGTCCATCTGTGGGGACGCCGTCAGGCCGTCCTCGACGAGGCCGCCGCGCAGGTCTCGGCCGACCGGCCCGGAACCGTGCACGTACAGACCGTCGACGTGCGCAAGGCCGATCTCGTCGACGCGGCGATCAGCGAGATCTGGGAACGGCACGGGCCGTTGACCAGTGTCGTCAACAATGCCGCGGCAAACTTCATCGCGCCGACCGCCAGCCTGAGCGCACGAGCCTTCGAGGCCGTCAGCGCGACCGTGATGAACGGTTCCTTCAACACCACCCACGCCGCCGGCCGCCGGTGGATCGCCGAGGGCCTCCCCGGAGCGGTGCTGTCCACCCTGACCACCTGGATCTGGACCGGTTCGGCGTTCGTTGTCCCGTCCGCGATGGCCAAGGCCGCCGTGCACGCCATGACCATGTCGCTGGCGGTCGAGTGGGCCCGCTACGGGATCCGCCTCAATGCCGTCGCGCCCGGGCCGATCCCGACGGACTACGCCTGGGAGATGCTCAACCCCACGGACAAAAGCGCGGTCGGAGCCACCCAGGCCGACCAGATCCCGATGGGTCGCATGGGCACCGTCGAGGAACTGGCGAACCTCACGATGTTCCTGCTGTCGGACGCCTGTGACTACCTCACCGGTGAAACGATCGCGATGGACGGGGGACAGAAACTGGCTGGCCCCGGCACGTTCGCGGGCCTGACCGCACTGAGCGACCAGGACTGGGCGGACATCCGCGAGCGCAGCCAGCTCGCGACCGTACAGAGCAAATCCCAACGCAACGTCTGACGGTTCACCGGCTGCGCGGCCCACCATAGCCGCGCAGCCTGCCGCCAGCGACGCTTTCCTACCGCCCCAGGGGTACCCTAACCCGAAGATTAAAAGACTCGCCAGGAAGGCGCGTCTGGCGCGGCAGCGGCCTCGAGAGAATAATCGAGCGTGACGCAGCATCAGGCTGGGAAATCAGCCCTCGCAGTAGTCACGGAGGCGTTTGGTGTAGGTGACATTGAACTCGGCGTACCGCTCGCGGAGTTCATCTCCCGGCCAGTCCTCGGGTAGCAGTTCTGGGGGCAGATAGGGGTCGATCAGGAGATGTCGGAGAACCTCGGCGGTGACCATGAATCCGGCGGTCAGACCGCCGGCAGTATCGAGCTCCGTACAGAGGCGGCGCGCTTCGTACGCCCAGCCGGGTAGGTCCCAGAGCAACCCGACCAGCTGGAGAGAGTCCGGATAGCGGCTTTCGAAGAAGGTGCACTGTTCGGCGACGGTGCCGCTGAGCTGCCGAAGCAGGTTGTCCGGGCGAATCCATACGCCTTCCCGAAGCTCTGTCAATCGGAAGCCGACCATGCTCTTGCGCAGAGCCACCCGCTCGGCAAGCGGCCTGGCCTGCGCCGTGACGATCGCCATCTCCCAGCCCCCGTTCCATTCCTTGGACCGGGGCGAGCGGCTTTCGTCTTGTTGAGCCTGGCGTCGGAGAAGTCGTTCGGTGAGCCGGTATACGCCGTTGTCGGCGACGACATCCCCGTCCGCGACCATCCGCGTCAGCGCCACTCGGGTCGTTCGCTCGGCGATACCGAACAGTCCGCCGACTCGGATGAGCGCGCTGACCGGGAGCGCGGGCGGATGGTAGCCGAGGAGGGTGCTGAGCGCGACCGACCGGGCGGTGAGCGGCTTGATGGCCGGGAGATGACGGTCTTGCACCGCAGGAACGATACGCCTTCGCACTTGATCCACGGATAGGACAGTAG
>NZ_CAAAFT010000208.1:3686-9300 GCF_900634765.1 Candidatus Protofrankia californiensis
CGGCTACGACGCATCGGCGACGGTCACTCCAACCTCACCTACGCTGTCACGACCGGCGAGCAGACTCTCGTGCTGCGCCGACCGCCGCGACCGCCCCTGCCCAGGGGCGCGAACGACATGCGGCGTGAGGCGCGCATCCTTCAAGCGCTGGCGGACACCGACGTTCCGGTCCCACGGGTACTCGCCGTCGCCGAGGAGGGCGACGTGATGGACGTTCCCTGCTATGTCATGGAACATCTCGACGGCGTGGTCGCTACCGATATCCTGCCGCCGGCTTTGGACACCGTTGAGGGACGTTCTGCCGCCGCCGAAGCCTTCATCGACGTCCTTGCCGCGCTGCACACCGTCGACTGGCGCGGCTGCGGGTTGGGCGATCTCGGGCGGCCCGACGGGTTCCTCGAGCGCCAGCTCGACCGATTGCCCCGCCTGATCGCCGACGAGGACGGGGCACTGGACCCGCCGTTCGACGAGATCCGCGACCAGCTGCGTACCACGGTGCCCACATCAGGCGAGCCGGCGCTGCTGCACGGCGACTTCCGGTTCGGCAACGTCATGCTCGCGCCCGACGAACCTGCCCGGCTCCTCGGCGTGCTCGACTGGGAGCTGGCCGGGATCGGCGATCCACTCGCAGACCTCGCCTACACGCTCGTTACATACGCTGTTCCCGGTGAGCCGCTGCACGCCCTGACTGAGATGTCCACGGTGACCCTGCGGGACGGTTTTCCGGGACGGGATGTGCTTGCTGCGCGCTACGCGACCGCCACCCGCCGAGAACTGTCACGGCTGCCCTGGTACGAGGCATTCCAGCTGTTCAAGCTCGCGGTCCTCTTCGAATACAACCGCCGTAAGACCGTCACCGGCGAGGGCGACCGCTACTACGCCGATCCTGCGCTCGTCGAAGGCCTGCTCGGTGCCTGCCGACACGCTCTGCGCCAAGCCGCGGGGTCGATAGTCGGGAGGGCCTATTGACCAGCCTACCCGATCTAGTTTAGACCACGACCAGCTCGGAACAGCGAGGAAACCCAATGTCGAAGGTTCTCTACGAGAAACGCGGCGAAATCGCCTACATAACCCTCAACCGCCCCGACAAGCGCAACGCCATCGACACCGAGACCGACAACCTGCTTTTTCAGGCATGGACCGACTTCCGCGACGACCCGGACGTGCGGCTGGCTATCCTGACCGGTGCTGGTGACAAGGCGTTCTGCGCTGGCGCCGACCTGTCCTCCCACGTCGACGGTTGGTTGGAGGGCGGGCCGGGCCTCGGCCGAAATGTGCTGGGACGCGGCTTCGCCGGGGCGATCACGCGTGGGCTGCACCGCACCAACAAGCCGATCATCGCTGCTCTCAACGGGTGGGTGATCGGCGGAGGCATCGAGTTGGCACTCGCCTGCGACATACGGGTCGCCGCCTCTGATATTCAGTTCGGCTTTTACCACATGCAGCGCGGCATGCACTTCGGCGACGGCGGGATCGTGCGGCTGGTCAACACCTGCGGTGTGGGCATCGCCATGGAGCTCGAGCTGATGGGCGAGCCGATCACCGCCGCGCAGGCTAAGGAGTACCACCTTGTCAACCGCATCGTCCCGCGTGAGGACCTGATGACCACGGTGGAGGATATGGCGGCGAAGATCCTGCGCAACCCGCGGCTCGCGGTCGAGTCGGCCAAGGAGACGATCCTCGAGGTCATCGGCCGGCCGCTTGACGACCAGCTGCGTCTCGAATGCCTGTACAGCTACTCCACCATGGGCGACCCCGAGATCGTTGATCGTAAGGACGCGTTCCTGGGTCGGCGGGACGCTGAGGGACGAGGCTGAGGGATGAGTAACGACAACGTCCGCTTCGGCGTGAACCTGATGCCACAGACGTGGGTGGACCAGCCCGTCAAGTCCGGTGCGGCCTTGCTGACTCACCGATCGCGCCTGTTCAGCCGCATGGCACAGGCTGGTATTGATCACGTGATGGTCGGCGACCATGTGATGTTCCATGGTGGGGTCGGCAATGATGGTCTGACCGATGCGGCTTCGGTGGTGACCGCTACCGACGAGCTGGATGTCTATCTGGCCGTCTACCTGATGGTGCTGCGCCACCCGCTGCTCGTCGCCCGCCAGATCCTGACGGTGGCGCAGTTCGCCCCTGGCCGTCTCTCGCTCGGCCTCGGCATCGGCGGTGACGACCGGCGGGAAGTCATCGCCTGCGGCGTCGACCCGAAAACCAGGGGGCGCAGAATGGACGAGTCGCTCAGCATCGTCCGTCGCCTGCTGGCCGGAGAGACTGTCAGCTACGAGGGCGAGTTCTTCTCGTTGGACGAGGCACGGCTTCAACCCACGCCGGAGCAGCCGATCCCACTGGTGGTGGGCGGCCGTTCCAACGCCGCGCTGCGACGGGCGGGGCGCCTGGGCGACGGCTGGCTCGGCATCTGGACCTCGGCCGCGCGCTGCGCCGAGGCGATCGACGCCGTCGAGGAGCACGCAGCGGACGTGGGCCGCACCGATGTCGACTGGAAGCACGGCATGACATTCTGGTGCGGATTCGGTTCCGACCGGGCCGAGGCGCGCAGCAGGGTGGCCCCGGCGATGGAAGGCCTCTACCGCACTCCGTTCGACAAATTCGAGTCCTACGTCCCCTACGGCACGCCGGAGGACGTGGCCGAGTTCGTCGCGCCTTTCATCGAAGCCGGTTGTACCACGTTCAACTTCATCCCGTTCGCGGGCAGCGACGAAGCCGGAATCGACGCCGTGGCCGATACGCGCAAGCTGCTGCAGGGCGGTTCGTGATGGTCACCGGCTACGATTCCGACTCGTTGATGGAGGCCCATTCATGCTGAACCACCGCAAGGTCTACAACGACGACCAGCGCATGTTCCGGCAGTCGGTCCGGCGCTTCGTCTCCAGCGAGATCGAACCGAACTTCGAACGCTGGGAAGCCGCCGGCATCGTGGACCGCGAGTTGTGGCGGAAGGCCGGCGAGTCGGGCATCCTCTGCGCGCAGGTGCCCGAGGAGTACGGCGGCACCGGCGACTTCCGGTTCAACGCCGTGGTCATCGAGGAGTGCTCGTACGCCGGCTTTGCCGGACCTACCGGCAACTTCACCGCCCACAGCGACGTGAGCTGCGGATACATTCTCGATTACGGCAGCGAGGATATCCGGAAAACGTGGCTGCCCCGAATGGTCAGCGGCGAGGCCGTATGTTCGATCGCGATGAGCGAGCCGGCTGCCGGCAGCGACCTCCAAGGCCTGCGCACTCGCGCGGTCCGCGATGGTGACGACTACGTCATCTCCGGTCAGAAGACATTCATCTCCAACGGCCAGCACTGCGACATCGCTGTCGTGGTGGCAAAGACCGATTCCGACGCCGGTTCCCGTGGGATGAGCCTTTTCTTGGTTGAGATCGACCGGCCCGGATTCAGTCGGGGACGCAATCTCGAGAAGCTCGGGCACCACAGCGCCGACACATCGGAGATGTTCTTCGACAACGTCCGGGTGCCGGTCACCAACCTTTTGGGCCAGGAAGGCGGCGCGATGGCTGCGATGATGGCCGAGCTCCCCCAGGAGCGTCTCATCATCGCCGTCGCCTCGATCGCCGCCGCGCAGAAGGCGTTCGACATCACTGTGGACTACGTGCGCCAGCGTCGCGCGTTCGGCTCCGCGATCGGCGATATGCAGAACACCAGGTTCAAGCTGGCTGATCTGAAGGCCGAACTGAAGGTGGGATGGGCCTTCGTCGACCAATGCCTGGGCGAGCTCGTACAGGGAGAGCTGACGAGCGATCGCGCATCGATTGCGAAGATGTGGGTTACCGAGATGCAGGGCCGCGTCGTCGACCAGTGCGTGCAGTTCTTCGGCGGATATGGCTTCATGCGCGAGTACGAGATCTGCCGCCTCTATGCCGACGCACGCGTACAACGAATCTATGGTGGTAGCAACGAGATCATGCGAGAGATCATCGCACGAGCCCTCTAGACAACGACGTCAGAGCCCCAAGGAGAACGTCATGGCGGACAAGCGGATCTGGTGTGGGGTATGCGAGGCATCCTGCGGCCTCATCGCCACTGTGCAGGACGGCAAGATTCTCACGCTGCGCCCGGACAAGGACCATCCACAGTCCCGCGGGTTCGCCTGCACCAAGGGCATCAATTTCCCTGACGTGCTGAACGATCCCGATCGGCTGCGTGACCCGGTGAAGCGCAACGCCGACGGTACGTTCACGACGGTCAGCTGGGACGAGGCGCTGGATGACATCGGCGCGCGGCTGAGGTCGGTGATCAAGTTATACGGCCGGGAGTCCGTCGGCATCGGCTTAGGCAACCCGAACGCTTGGAATTACGGCGCTTTCCTCACGCTGTTCGGTATGGCTGCCGCGTTGAAGACGAAGCACTTCTACACGGCCAGCTCAGTCGACATCAACAACTACTGGGTGGTCAGCCAGCTTCTGTACGGCAACAACCTGACCAACCCAATCCCCGACTTCGCCAGGACCGATTTCGCACTCATCCTCGGCGCCAACCCGGTCGTGTCGCACGGGTCGATGGCCACCATCGGCCGGATCCGCGAAACGCTCCTGGAGATCCCGAAGCGGGGCGGGCGGGTCATCGTCGTCGATCCGCGCCGTACGGAGACCGCACGCCTCTTCGAGCACGTTCCGATCCGCCCCGAGAGCGACGTCTGGCTGATCGCCGGAATGCTCAAGGCGATCGTCGATGCGGGGCTGGTGGACGGGACCCGGCTGACCACGCAAGCCAGCGGGGTCGAGTTTGCACTCGGGCTGGTACGGAACGTCGACCTTGACCGGGTCGAGGCCGAGACGGGCATCCCTCGAGACACCGTTGAGAAGCTCGGCCGCGACCTGGCATCCGCTGGGTCCGCCTGCGTCTACGGCCGATGCGGCGCGTCACTCGGACGCTTCTCCACACTGACGAAATATTTCATCGACGTGCTCAACATCATCACGGGCAACCTCGACAGCCCGGGCGGCATGGTCTTCGCCCGGCCGATGGTCGACCTCGAACTGATGACCAAGGTCCTCCGCGCCAGCGGGTACGACCGCTGGCGTACCCGAGTCGATGGCATACCTGAGGTTCTCGGCACTTCACCCTGGGCGACGTTTCCTCGTGAGGTGCACACGCCTGGGCGGGGTCAACTTCGCGCCATGGTTTGCGTTGCCACCAACGCCGCCACCACCTCGCCGGCCTGTGACGAGATGGAGCGCGCGTTCGCCGCACTGGACCTGTTCGTATCGCTCGATCCGTACATCACCGAGACCAACCGACACGCCGACTACATCCTGCCGCCCACCCTGTTGCTCGAACGCGAAGGCTTCCCCGTCTTCACGCAGTCGCACAACGCGGTGCCTTACGCCCAGTGGACCGATGCCGTCGCCGCGGCACCCCCGAACGTCCGGGACGACTGGCGCACGCTGGACGAGATCTGCAAGCGCATCGGACTCGTGCCGTCCCCGGCACCCGGGGCACAGCTCATGGGCAAGCTCGGAATCCGGGTACCTCCGCATGTCGGGGTGGACATCTTCATGAGGCTGGGTCCGGACGGCGACCTGTTCGGCTTGCGGCGCGGTGGCCTGAGCCGTAGCTGGAGTCCATGGACGTGGTGTACGAAG
>NZ_CAAAFT010000209.1:0-15160 GCF_900634765.1 Candidatus Protofrankia californiensis
GTCTGGGGGCGGTCGGGGCGCTGGGGATGTCGGTTACCCCACTCACGCTCGCGCTCGGTTCACTGACTACGGCGACCGCGTGTGAGTTCACTGTGATGCTCAGCGACGGGTTGGGCAGTAGGCGTCTGCAACTGCACCGCACGGTTCTCGCGGCAGCGGTGGCTGCCGCCCTCGGCTACGCCGCCTTGGCTGCCTCCGGTCTGGACATGGTCCGGGAGTTCGGGCTCTTGATGGCCGGCAGTGTCGGGTTGTCGTTCATCGCCGCTCGACTCGTTGTCGCACTGATCCCGCGGTCACGGGAACGAGGTCACGATCAGATTTCCACATCACGGCCACTTTCGACAGAAATGAAAAAGGTGGAGGTATGAAAGTTGGTGTTCTCGCATTCCGCTCGCAGGTGCCCGTTCGACTTTCGAGTTCGGTTCGCAGTCTGCTCCCGGCCAGCAAGCGGTGGCGAGTCGCCAGCCTTGCCGCGCTGGTGGCCATTGTTGTCGGCGTCGCGTCCGTCTTGACAGTTGGCTGGCTGACCAGCCTTCCGGGCGGTCTGGCACTGCGTGTCGCCGACACAGACGTCACGGAGCAGCAGGTGAGTTATCGAATGGACGTTCTGAAGGCACTGTATGGTGTCCAGCCGCCCGGAGACGAGAAAAAGAAAGACGCCTTCCGGCGGGATTCGGCCAAGGCGGTCGCGATGAGCATCGTCCTTGATAACGAGACACGCTCTCGGAATATTATCATTTCGGACAAATCGGCGCGCGATACTCTGACGGAGATAATCAATAAGCAATTGGGGGGCGATCGCCAGTCGTTCATTGATCTGCTCCGCCAGTACGGGGCATCGGAGCAGGACGTCATAGACGAGATCAAGCGGCAGCAAAGCGTCGACAGGCTCTTCCAACAGGTCGGGTCCGGTGCGGCCTCTCAGGTAACCGACGATGACGTTCGTAAATACTACGTCGACCACAAGGCCACTATGGTGACGCCGGAGCGGCGATCGATACAGAATATCGTCGTGACGGACGAAGATCAGGCCAAGAAGGTGTTCGAGGAGGCCCGCTCCGGCAGCGACTTCTCAGCATTGGTGAAACAATATTCCGTTGACGAAAGCACGAAGAGCTCTGATGGCAAGCTGGGCCTAGTGGAAAAGAGCCAGCTGGAAGACACGTACGCGAACCAGGCCTTTTCCGTGCCCGTTGACGCGGTGTTCGGACCTGTGAAGACATCGCATGGCTGGAATGTGGGTCGCGTGCTCGAAGTTAATCTTGCCACTCCGCTGGAATTCGAGCAGATAAAGGATCAGATGAGTCAACAGCTTCGTTGGGAGAAGGCTACTGAGACGTGGCGCAAATGGCTCGGCGACGCGATCAAAAATGCTCATGTGAAGTATGCAGACAATTATCGTCCATCTGATCCTGACGCGCCGCCGCCGGTTCCGTCGATGCCGCCGCAGGCGAGCAGTGCTCAGCCGGCCGAGCCTGGAAAAGGTCCATGACAGCCGAAGCCCTGACGGTATTTGTTCGCGGTCGTCACAGTCCTGATCCGAACTTGAAGTTCCTGGTGTTGTGCCGCACCCACGTCGGCGATCCGAACACGACAGGTGACGGGTACGTCGTTCTAAGCAAATGCTGGTTTCGGCCGAGGCATCATCGGCCGACTCGGCCGGAACCGTGCTCAGTGTGACTCTAGCGCAGCGCACCGTCCCCGCTGTACGGGCCAGGGTGCACATGCGCCCCACGTCATCCCACGGTGATATAAGAATACCTATCTGGGATGATGTGTCGCACACCACAAAGCCTGCATACTCGTGCTGTTAACAGCAACTACCGGGAGGCCGGAGGGATACGACGAGACGGTTCGTTCGCCTCCGAATACGCCGCGCCTGTGCATCCGATTCAGGGAAGCCGCAGATTGTCCTTGTGTTACTTGCACGCGCGACTGGCAAATTCAACAATCGTGAGGACAACATGGACATCATTGCTGCCGTCGCATACAAGCCAAACGAAGATTTCCAGCTTGAGACGCTGAGTCTCGATGAGCCACGCGACAACGAAATTCTGGTGAAAATCAGCAGCGTGGGAATTTGCCACAGCGACCTGGCCGCTCGTGACGGGGCCATCCCGATCGAGCTTCCGGCCCTACTCGGTCACGAGGGCTGCGGCTATGTCGAACAGGTCGGGACGGCAGTGACCAAAGTTCAGCCCGGAGACCGGGTAGTGCTTACGTTCAACAGCTGCGGCGCGTGTCCGAACTGCACGAAGAACATCCCGGCATACTGCTACCAGTTCGCTCCTCTGAACTACGGCGGATCCCGCCCCGACGGATCTGCAACAGTTTCTTCGGGTAACAGGAAGGTCAGCAGTTACTTCTTCGGCCAGTCATCGTTCGCGACGTACGCTCTGGCGAACGAGCGCAACGTGGTGAAGGTAAGCGATGATGTGCCTCTCGAGTTACTCGCTCCGCTCGGATGCGGGATCCAGACCGGAGCGGGCGCGATCATGAATTCCTTCAATTGTCCGCCGGGTTCCTCCTTGCTGATTGTCGGGGCCGGTGCCGTCGGGCTGTCGGCGGTAATGGCCGGCGTTGTGCAGGGTTGTGAGTACATCATCGTCTCCGAGCCACACGCGTCGCGTCGCGAACTGGCTTCCTCTCTCGGTGCGACGCATGTCATCGACCCTGCGGAGGGCGCTCTTTCAGAGCAGGTCCGAGCGGTCCTGGCTGCGGGTGTGGACTTCGCGTTCGACACCTCTGGCAATTCGAACGTGCTCGCCGCCGTCACCCAGTGCATGGCTCCTCGAGGTCTACTCGGTCTGGTTGGTGTGCCAGCCGATCCGCAAGCGGAACTGTCTATCAACATTATTTACGCGATGGTCCTCGGGTTGCGTGTCATGGGAATTGTCGAGGGTGATGCCAACCCTGACGAGTTCATTCCGAGGCTGGTGGAGCTGCACAGGAACGGCAAGTTCCCGTTCGACAAGATTGTCAAGAGTTTCCCGTTTTCTCGTATTAATGACGCGGTTCACGAACAAGAGAGCGGTCAAACGGTGAAAGCGGTGCTGGTCAACGACCGATGAGTAGCACCGTCGACGTCGACAGCGAAAAGTGGCGGTTCTGCTGCCTGAAGATCAGCATATAAACCCTTACAACGAGGAAGGACAAACCAGTGACGACTGTGCTGGACAGTGGCCCGGCCATTCCGGACGAAATCGCACAAGGGGTTATGCTCGCGGAGTCGCACACCGATGAGAAAGTCTTCTACTCGGCGTACAAGTGGCTTCGTCAGAACAAGCCGGTTGGCCTCGCCAATCTGGACGGCTACGATCCGATTTGGCTGATCACCAAGCATGCCGACATCATGGAGGTAGAAAAGCAGCCCGATCTCTTCACCAGTGGCGTGGAGAATCCCATCCTTAATGATCAGGCGAGCGACGCTTTCATTCGGAGCATTAACAACGGCACCATTCGAGCAATCGACATGGTGGTCTACATGGACCCGCCTGAGCACACCAAGATGAGGAATGTCACGGCGCAGTGGTTCATGCCGAGAAATCTGCGGAAATTCGAAGACCGGATCCGTGAACTTGCTCGCGAAGCCGTAGACAAACTCATGGATTCGGACGGTCAGGTCGACATCGTAACAGACTTTGCTCTGCGCTTCCCATTGCACGTCATCATGACTCTTCTCGGTGTGCCGGAAGAAGATGAGCCGCGCATGCTGAAGCTGACCCAAGAATTGTTTGGAGGCAACGACCCCGAACAGCAACGCGAAGAAGTCAAGCTCGAGCCAGATGTCGCTGCGCGTATGTGGATGGGAGCCGTCCAGGACTTCTATGCGTATTTCAGCGATCTTTCCGAGCACCGACGGTCTCACCCGAAGGACGATCTGCTGTCGCTCATCGCCAACGCCAAGGTCGATGGTGAGTACCTTTCCGAGGTGTTGTGCAACGGATACTACCTCGCCATTGCCACGGCCGGCCACGACACGACGTCTTCCACCATTTCGGGCGCACTGCGTGCGTTTGCCGAGTTCCCGGATCAGCTTGACAAGGTACATGCCGACCCGTCGTTGATTCCCAGCCTCGTGGACGAGTGTATTCGTTGGGTGGCTCCGGTGAAGCATTTCATGCGGGCTGCTAGTCGAGACACCGAATTGCGCGGTCAGGAAATCAAGAGCGGGGACCGGCTGATGCTGTGCTACCCGTCGGGCAACCGCGACGAGGATGTCTTCGAGAATCCTGATGTGTTTGACCTCACCCGGAGGCCGAACAAGCACATCTCCTTCGGCTACGGCCCACATATGTGCCTTGGTCAGCATGTGACAAAGATCGAAATGCGGATCCTATTCGAGGAGTTGCTTCCCCGGCTCAAGTCCATCCAGCTGGCAGGTGACCCGAAGCTGTCCCAAGCGAACTTTGTGGGTGGACTCACGAAGCTTCCTGTCCGATTCACCAAGGCGTAACTTCCCGACACGTTGTGGGGACCGCGGTGGTATGCGGTGGCCGTGACTTAATGCACGGCCACCGCGACCGAGGAAGGACAATTCCCGGCTATGGGAAATGACAGCTACTCAGAGGCTATGCTTGGTGATAGCCCCCGAAGCCGGGTTGTTATCGTGGGGGCCGGCCACGGCGGTGCCAACGCGGCGGCTTTTCTTCGGCAAAAGGGGTTTGGTGGCGAAGTCATTTTAATCGGTGAAGAACCTGTCATGCCCTACCAGCGCCCCCCGTTGTCAAAGGCATATATCGCCGACCACATGAGTGTGGAAGACCTCTATCTCAAGCCTACGCAGTTCTACCGGGACCAGGGAATCGAGCTGCGGCTGGGGACCCGAGTAGCTGAGGTGAACCCGGAAGGAAAATTTGTCAGCTTCTCGGATGGAACCACTCTTGAGTATGACGTGCTTATCCTTGCGACTGGTGCAGCACCTCGGTCGCTGGACGTGCCGGGTAGCGACCTCACCGGGATTCAGGAGCTGCGGACGATTGCTGATGCCGGTCGGTTAAGAGACTTGATACCGTCTAGTGGACACCTGGTCGTAGTTGGTGGCGGCTACATCGGACTTGAGGTCGCCGCTGTCTGCCAGACAAATGGTGTTCGCGTCACGGTAATTGAGCGAGAAGATCGCCTTCTGGCCAGGGTGGCCAGCGTCGAGCTGTCAAAGGTGCTCACTGCCTATCATCAAGAACGAGGCACAAACATACTTACTTCTGACTCCGTCGTGGGGTTTGCCGGTGGTGCTGACGGGGCGGTGCGTTCCGTTATTCTCAGCGACGGAACTGAAATTGCCTGTGGCGGTGTTCTTACGGGGATCGGTGCTGTTCCATGTGATGCGTTGGCGTGTGGCGCTGGATTGCACTGCGATAATGGTATTGTTGTGGACGAACAGTCGCGGACCAGCGACAGATGGATTTTCGCGATCGGTGATGTGACGCGACGACCGCTTCCCAATCGTACTGATCTGTTTCGAATGGAGAGTATCCCGAGCGCGGTAGAACAGGCTGGACAGGCGGTCGCCGCTATCATGGGAGGACCGCAGCCAAAGCCCGAGGTTCCCTGGTTCTGGTCGGACCAGTTCAACTTGAAGCTGAAGATGGCCGGCCTTGTCCATGAGGGTGAGGAGGTCATCGCCAGGAATTCCTTGGAGGGTTTTAAGATCGCCTTCTTCCACGTTCGAGGCGAGAATGTTGTGGCGGTCGAAACGATTAATTCTCCGGGTGAATTCATGGCAGGTAAGAGGTTCATCGAGAAGAACGCACGGGTCGACCTTACCAAGCTTGCTGACAGCTCGGTTCCTCTGCAGGGAGTGTTAGTGTGATGGTGGAGAAGTGATGCCGAAAATTACTTGCATCAATGATTATGACGGTTCCCGGTGGGAGCTGAATGTCGATTCCGGGTGCAGCGTCATGGAGGCCACTGTCAATAACAACGTGCCCGGGATCGTGGCCGAATGTGGTGGGAGCTGCTCGTGCGCAACTTGTCACGTGTATGTTGACGAATCTTGGCTGGGTAAGCTTGAGGAGGCGACCCAAGAGGAAAAAGATCTGATTGAATTCCTTGACGGTGCTCGCTCGAACTCTCGATTGTCCTGCCAAGTTCTTCTGACCGATGAATTGGATGGCTTGACATTACGTATCCCTGAGTCGCAGGAGTGAAAAGAATGGCAGGTGTGCCGCTTACAACCTGTTTTAGATCTTGTTCTGGCGTGGGATAGGCGGCGATACGCCATGGGTACAAGCTCTGACGCTCGGTGCGTCGCCGGTTTGACGGTCTCGTTTGGTGGGTTTGGCCTACCGGTGTAGGGGTACTTCCAAACAGGTTCTTATGTGGGGTGAGGGGCAACAATGGCTGAAGTAATCGATTATCATTCACTGTTCATCGGTGGTGAATGGGTCAGGCCGGAGTCGGACAAGACAATAACGGTCGTGTCGGCCAGCACCGAGGATGTTATCGGCACTGTGCCGGAAGCGTCCGAAAAGGATGTGGACCGCGCGGTCGACGCTGCCAGGGCGGCCTTCGACGATCCGAATGGATGGTCAACGTGGCCCGTTTCGCAGCGTGCTGAAGCGATGCGGCGCCTCGCCTCGGCCCTTGAAAGCCGGAGTGCGGAGATCGTTCGTCGAGTGAGTAGCCAGAACGGGATGCCGCTCGTAATTGGTCAGCAATTGGAGGCGGTATTTCCGGCGGTTCTGCTGAGGTACTACGCCGATCTCATCGAAAACGCTTCGTTTGAAGAGAGGCGTCCGGGTCTGTTCGGCGGTAATACCCTGGTACGGCGTGAGCCGATCGGTGTCGTCGGTGCGATCGTCCCATGGAACTTTCCGCAGGCGCTTGCGGCTTTCAAATTGGCACCGGCCCTGGCGGCTGGCTGCACAGTGGTTATCAAGCCCTCGCCGGAAACGGTCTTGGACAGCTATGTCCTAGCAGAGGCCATCGAGGAGGCTGGGATCCCACATGGAGTCGTGAATATCGTTCCGGGCGGCCGAGAAATCGGTGCGTTCCTGGTTGCCCATCCGAAGGTAGACAAGATTGCCTTCACCGGATCAACGGCTGCTGGGCGGTCGATCGCAGAAGTTTGTGGACGACTGCTCCGTCCTGTCACCTTGGAGTTGGGTGGCAAGTCGGCAGCCATCATCCTCGATGATGCAGACTTGCCAGGTAGCCTGGAGAATCTGTTCGGTGCGTGCCTGCTGAACAACGGGCAGGCATGTTACCTGGGTACGCGTGTACTGGCGCCTCGCAGCCGCTACGATGAAGTCGTCGATATCTTTACCGGGTTCGTCGGTGCACTCAAGGTTGGCGACGCCCTTGATCCGACGACTCAAGTCGGGCCGCTTGTCAGCGCTCGACAGCGTGAACGCGTGGAAGGCTACATCGCGAAGGGCAAGAACGACGGCGGACGTGTGACGACGGGTGGTGGACGCCCGAAGGATCGCGACAAGGGCTGGTTCGTCGAGCCGACTGTGTTTGCTGATGTGGACAACAGCACGACGATCGCGCAGGAGGAAATATTTGGACCCGTGCTGTCGGTGATTCCCTACGGCGACCTCGACGATGCGATCCGAATCGCTAATGATGTCGACTACGGTCTGGGAGGTTCGGTGTGGACGGCGGATGCCGATCGGGGTCTTGACGTGGCTCGGCGCGTGCACACGGGAACGTTCGGGATCAATGCCTATCTGCCCGATCCGACCGCGCCGTTCGGGGGCATCAAGGCCAGTGGCCTGGGCCGAGAGCTGGGCCCCGAAGGCTTGGCCGCATACCAGCTGACCAAGTCTGTCTATCTTGACAAGTAACATTTCGCATATGCATCTGGCTTCGCCGGATGAATGATACTCCCGGTGTCGACGGTATCGATCTTGTCGACACCGGGAGTCACCGACGATTGAAATCCAGACGGAGTTACTGTTGGCCTCGGGGCCCATGCATTTCATCGGGAATCCTGCCCGGAGGCATGGTTGATGCGATCCCTGATGTGCCGAATGGCCAGTCGCTAGATCCGGAAGCGAACTCTGATGCTTCATTGGACGACGGTGATTATCCTGTCGGTGTCCTCGCTGTGGTGCGTTTTCACCTTGATTGTTGTGCATTGAACCAGTATGAGATCACTTCGGCACGGTTCGTCATACCGAGTTTGCGAAGGATGTGTTTGACGTGCGATTTCACCGTACCGGCAGAGATGATCAAATGGTCGGAGATTTGGCTGTTGGTCTCGCCGGCCGCCATCAACCTAAGTACCTCCATTTCGCGACGGGTGAGGTCGTAGGCGTCTAATGCGGTATGGGTTATCCGGGGTGTGTTCACCGTCCGTCGTGCAGGTAGCGATAAACCATCACTTGCGATAGTAACTTCTTTACTGAACCCTTCAGCGGCCGCCGTGATACTTTCGGATAGTTTTGCGACCTCAATTTGGATGGCTGCGGCGCGTTCGAGTAGAATTGCGCGTTCTAACACATAACCGAAACCTTCCGCAAATAAGTTGAGCAGGTTGCGGTCGAGCTCACCCACATCTCCGCGGTGGAAGTACTGATCACAGTGCAACAATCCAATAAGGTTACCCTCCGGCATGAGTGCCGCCGCGACGTATGAGCGGGACAAGGAAGGGCCGACAATTGCCCTGTTTGCTTTTGGATTCTGTTGCGCGTCAGTAACCAGGATGCCATGCCTGCGTCGAACGAGTTCGAATTCTGGGAGTGAAGAAACTAACTGCTGTGGGTGTTCCTGACCTGACCGGACGATAGCCTGAGCCCACTCGGAGTCACCGTCGACATATGCGGACACTGGTGTCCATACCGACTTGTCAACCATGGAGAGCATAGCTCGATCAAATCCCATTTCGGCCATGACTTTTGGACACTTGTTGCTCAACTGGTTGATTTGTCTAATATCCTGGAACTGGCCCAGCGCCTGCTGTACGGTTCGGATGGCTTCTGTCCTTCGCATGATTTCTATGCGGCGAACGATATTCTCGGCGCCACGGATCCGGAGCAGCAATTGGACTAAATCCTCGGATGAGACTACGGCTTCAATCGCCTCCCTGTCCCCGCTCAGTGCCCGACTCACGGCAGTCCAAGCTGTGTTTAGTGCATGCGTCGCTGCGTAGAAATCGTGAATGTCTTCCAGTGCCGGCGTGGCGCTGGGCGAAAGAAGACGCTTGGCGCTTTCGATTGTCTCAAGTACGTCGGCAAGCTCCTGTCGGGACAACGCCTCGGCCAGGCGTGAGCGCCACTCGTGGGCACGTCTCGGGGTGACGGTTGCTGTTCCCATCGTGATCTTCCCTTTTGCAGCACCACTGCTCACTGTATTCGGTAGGTGGCTGTCAGTCATTATGCATGACTCCAATCTATGTCGGGCTGCTGTACCCATCGCTGGTACGAGGTGAAACCGGCATGCGTATTCTCCTCATCGGCCCTGACCGTGACCAGTGCTCTACCCGCCGTGTCGCCGGGTAGGCGGCGGCGTCTCACCCACAGCCCTTGCATCCCCGCATGACAGTCTCCCGTCATGGGGCTCGTGCCGCCCCGTTGCCAGGACGTGTAGGCGAGTCGCCAGTGCGCGGAGAGGCTCGGCGGTTCGTTGTCGGATCTCGGCCAGCCAGGCTTGTGCCTGTTTGTCGCTCTCGGCCGCCCATACTTCCGTCGCGCTTATCGCATCAGATGACGGTCAATACGCCTGTACAGTGGGACCGCCAGGCTTGAGAAGAACCGGGCAAAGTTCCATTCCTGAAACAGGCGTCGTGTTCGCCGTCAAACTTCTCATGCTATTGGTGGAGAAGGCGCGATCGCACGTTCACAAACTCGATGTCACGTTTCTGCTATGGTTACACGCGCGCTGACGATACCTATACCGCGCCCACCCCGAGCGGTTCGTGCGCCTGCCACCGTTCCCGTCCCGGTCACCCGAGCCGGCGTAGATCAGTTCGCCGGAGGGCATCCCCGAGCAGGGAACGGTTGCATGTAACAGGAGAATCGGTAGTTCCCACAAGGTTTTGATCTTGTCTTGCGCGGGTTGGGGGGTTCCGTCCTGAAGTGCATTTTGGTTGGACCTTTGGTAAGTTATGATCAAAAGTGGCTGGCGGGAGACGTGCGGTGGACCTTCAGCTGGCGGAAGATCAGGAGGCGATCCGTAGGGTGCACGCCGAGCTGGCCGGGAAGTTCGACGACCACTACTGGATGGAGAAGGGCCAAGCACACGAGTTCCCCTATGGAGCTCTACGACGCCATCGTCGCCGACCGCTGGCTCGGCATCACCGTCCCGAAAGGGTACGGCAGCCACAGCTTCGGGATCGGCGAGGCGGCGTTGTTGATCGAGGAGATCGCCAAGTTCGGAGGCAGGGTGAACGCGCGAGCACCATCCACCTGTCGATCTTCGGTATGTACCCGATGCTCAAGTATGGGTCGCCGGAGCTCAGGCAGCCGCATCCTTCCCCGCATCGTCATCGATGACTGCTATATCTGTTTCGGTGGCGCCGAGCCCGGGCGGGTCTGGACATCTGGAGACCATCCGGATCATCACCTTCGCGCGCCACGACGACGACCATCGCGTCGTCGACTGGTGCAAGGTCTGTATCTCCAAGGCCCTGGAGTCCGAGAAGGTCCTGCTGCTGAGATGCCGATGGCATCTGCTTGCTGGGGATCGGCTCGGATTACGTGGCCGATGCAGTCCGGCGCGCCATCGTGCTCGTCGCCGAGATCAATCAGTCGAACTCGCCGGGCATTTCCACCACTTGGGGCCACGTCCGAGGCGTTAGCGGCGTTCAAGAAGCGCCGAGCGCCGCACTTCACGGGAAGGTAGGAAAAACAATGGTGACGCTGGGAGGTGTCGACCCAGGTTTCGGCCCTCGGGACGACCTGCGGCACTGGCCAGCCCCGGGCGGGAAGATGCGTGACAGCCTCTTCTGGGAGCTGATCATGCCTGAGGAGCGGTTGGGTATGCAGATCTATCTATACCTCACCGACCGGGGCAAGACCGGCTACAACGTTTCCGTCTGGGGACCGGACACCGAGCCGGTTGCGCTCAAGCTGGCGAGCGGGAGCGTACCGACCGGCATGGACTTCGACAACTTTGCGTTCCAGGGCCTCACCGTCAAACAGCCGGAGCTGCGTCGTACCGCCGAGGTCGTGTTCCGCCACGAGGACCTGACCATTGAATACACCTTCGCAGCGATCCACGACGCGTTCAGCTACCGCTCGAACCCCGACGGCCTGCCCGCCTGGTTCGCGGAGAACCGGCTGGAGCAGACCGGTCGCGTCACGGGCTTCATCGACGTCGGCGGACGCCGGATCGAGTGGGACCGGATGGGGCACCGTGACCATTCGTGGGGGAACCGCAACTGGGGGATTCCGCACCATTGGAAGTGGTTCGTCGCGTACACCGAGTCCGGCCGGGCCGTGAACGGCTGGATCTGGATCGCCAAGGGCGAGTGGGGATTCGCAGGCTATGTCGTCAAGGATGGCGTGACCGTTCCGGTCTCGCACATCAAGCACAAGGCCTCTTACAACGATGACATGACCCAGCGCCGGCTCGATGCCGAACTGGTCGACATCACCGGCGAGAGCACCCATCTCGTGCTTGACAGCTACGGGGTCGTCAAGCTGCCCACCAACGACAAGATGGCCACCGAGATCTGGGAGGCGGCTTGCACCGCGACAATCGACGGTGAGGTCGGCGCCGGACAGTTCGAGACCCACTGGCCGACGCCCTACCTGCAGCACCTGATTGAGAGCAAGGAGTGATCTGGGGCTGATCGGTTACCGGTTGTAAGGCGCTGGGGGAGTGCCTGAGTGCGCACGGCCTGTGTGAAAGGCCCCTGACGGCTTGTTCTCCTCTACCGTCCACCGAACGTTCCGGCGGGGAAGTGGCCCTGGACCCGTTCCGGGCGAGCGTCCCGGCCTCTGGTGTCGATCAACGGCAGGCTTTCGGTATGGCGAGCATGTGGACAACCGCTGGGTGTGGCAGAAGGCGCGCAGGTGTGGGTCCTTGCCGTAGCCGGCGTCGGCGATCGGCCAAAATCATCTGCAGGCAGGTTGTTTGCGCCCTCGCGACTTCCGGCACTAGGGTCCAATGGTCAGACCTTTGCTTGGAGGTAGGGTGCGCGCAGTTGTCCTCCGTGAGTTCGGTGCGGCGCGGAACTTGCGGTTCGCCGATTTTCCCGATCCGCGACCGGAACCCGGATGGACGACGGTCCGGCTCCGTGCCACCGCCTTGAACTGGCACGACGTGCTGGTCCGGCAGGGCAGGTACCATTCCCCGCTGCCGCATGTGCTCGGTGCGGACGGCGCGGGCGTGCGCGTGGACACCGGCGAGGAAGTAGTGATCGTGCCCTCGCTGTGGTGGGGCGAGGACGACAGTGCGCCGGGTGCGGACTGGCAGATCTTGGGTGACCACCAGCCGGGCACCTACGCCGAGCTGGTGCGGGTGCCCGTCGAATGCGTGGTGCCGAAGCCCGCCGGGCTCAGTTGGCCTGAGGCGGCGGCTCTGCCGCTGGTGGGGCTGACCACCTATCGCGCGCTGTTCACCCGTGGCCGGCTGCGCGCCGGGGAGTCCGTGCTGGTGCTCGGTGCCGGTGGCGGTGTTGCCACGATGGCGGTCGGTCTCGCTGCCGGCATCGGTGCATCGGTGGTGGTCACCTCGTCCTCGGCCGCCAAAATCGCGCGGGCCCGCAGCCTCGGGGCCAGCGGTGGCGTTCTCTACACCGAGCCTGACTGGGCGCAGGCGGCGAAGGAGGGCTCACCCGGGGGAGGAGGTTTCGACCTCGTGCTGGACTCGGTGGGAAGCTGGCAGGAGTCGATCCAGGCGTTGCGCCCCGGCGGCCGGCTGGTGGTTCTCGGTGCTTCGCGCGCGCAGGAAGCGCTTATCGACGTACGGCGCTTCTACTTCGGCCAGTATGACCTGCTCGGCACCACGATGGGTAGTCCTCGCGATTTCGCCGGGCTGCTGGCGCTGCTGGAATCCCGGCAGGTGGCACCTCCAATCATCGACAGGGTTTTCCCGCTCGACCAGGCTGAGCAGGCGCAGCAGTACCTCGAGCGGGGCGACGGGTTCGGCAAGATCGTCCTTGTGCAGGATTGAACACCCGTACCGGGAAGGGACAACGTCGATGGCAGACAAGCTCGTCCGTTACGAGGTGGATGACCGCGGTGTCGCTTTCGTGACACTGGACCACCCGCAAACCCGCAACGCGCTCAGTGACGAGCTCCTTGACGATCTTCTGGCTGCGCTGGAAGGGGCGAGGAACGACAGCGCCGTGCGGGTCGCGGTGCTCACCTCGTCGCATGATCGGATCTTTTCCGCGGGTGGCAATCTCAAGGCGTTCGCCGATGATCGTCCGACGATTACCAAGTACGCCGGGCTTGATCGCTTTCCGCGTCTTTTCAAGCTGATCGGGGCTTTGGGCAAGCCGGTGATCTGTGCCGCCAACGGTGACGTGCTCGCGGGGGCGTTCGGGTTGGCGCTGGCCTGCGACCTGGTGATCGCGAAGGAGTCGGTCCGGTTCGGCTGTCCAGAGATCAACGTGGGCGCGTTCCCCTTCATGATCTCGGCTCTCATCTACCGCAACGTCGATCGGATGAAGGCCAACGAGCTGATGATGCTCGGTGACCTCATCAGCGCTTCGGAAGCCCGTGACCTGGGCATCGTGAACACGGTAGTGCCCGACGCCGAGTTCGACGATGTCGTCCGTGCCTGGGCGCACAAGGTGGCGTCGAAGTCGCCGCTGCTGATGAAGCTTGGCAAGGATGCCATCAACGCCACTCGCGACCTCGGTTTGGGCGAGGCCCTGGATGTACTGCAGGCTCAGCTCGCCCTGGCCTTTACCACGGAGGACCTCGTCGAGGGAGTGCGGGCGTTCCGTGAGAAGCGGGCCCCCGAGTGGAAGATGAGGTGATCGTTTCGTCCTGACCGGCTACCGGCACCGGGGTCAAAGTCATTGCTTTTTTGGTCTAACCATTTTAAGGTCGACTAAAGTACTGTGACCTGGCACACGGTCACTGTTGACTGCGAGGAAGATCACCATGACGTTCACCACGGTGACGGACCGCTACTCACAAGACGACATCGCCACCTTCTACGCCACCGGTTTATGGCGTGAGGAGACCCTGTTCGACGTCCTGGACGTTCAGGTTTCCGGGCAGCCCGACAAGGTGTTCATCACGGACGACACCACGTCCCTGACCTACCAGGAGCTCCGGGACACCGGGCTGCGTCTCGCGGCGAGCCTGAAGCATCTGGGCTTGGGCAAGGGGGACCGCGTCTGCGTCCAGATCCCCAACTGGACGGAGTTCGCGCAGATCGCGGTGGCGCTGGCGCGGATCGGCGCCATCATGGTACCGATCATGCCGATCTACCGGCGTGACGAGGTCGGCTACATCCTGCGCGACGGTGGCATCCGCATGGCCATCACCTGCGAGAGGTTCAAGAACTTCGACTACCTCGACATGTACACCAGGCTCCAGGCCGACTGCCCGGACCTGGAGAAGATCGTTGTAGTGCGGGGGGGCTCCTCCGACGAGCGTGGCTCGGTGATTGCGTTCGGGTCGCTGTTGGCGGTCTCCTGCCCGGTGACCGTGGCCGAGGAGATCGGTGCGGGTGCCGGCGCCGACGATCCTTTCGTCATCGTCTACAGCTCGGGCACGACGTCTCGCCCCAAGGGCTGCCTGCACACCTTCAACACCTTTGCCGCCGGCTCGCGGCTGCTCGGCAAGGGCCTCGGTTACCGCCAGTCCGACATCCAGTTCGGCCCGTCGCCGGTGACACACACGACGGGGTTCATCACGAGCCTCCTCATACCGATGATCTACGGCGCCGCCTCGCACCTCATGGAGGCATGGGAGCCCAGCGCGGGGTTACAGCAGATCAGCAAGTTCCGCTGCACCGTCGCGGTGACCGCGACGACGTTCCTGCAGATGCTCATGGACGTCTACGATCCCGACGAGCACGATCCCAGCAGCCTGCGCATCTGGGTCTCCGCGGGGTCACCCATTCCGGGGGCTTTTGTGGAACGGGCTCGCAAGCTGTTGCCGAACTGCCAGATACTGAGTCTCTACGGCCGTACGGAGAACGCCGTGACCACCATGTGCACGGTGGAGGACGATCCAGCTCGTTCGGTCACCTCCGACGGATCGGCTCTACCCGGCACCTCGATCAAGGTCGTCGACGAGGCGGGCTT
>NZ_CAAAFT010000209.1:15185-15767 GCF_900634765.1 Candidatus Protofrankia californiensis
CGATCAAGGTCGTCGACGAGGCGGGCTTCGAGGTGCCGCGCGGTCAGGAGGGCGACCTCGCTTTCCGTGGGCCCAGCCACATGCTCGAGTACATCAACAACCCGCAGGAGACCGCCGCTCTGTTCACCTCGGACGGCTATTCGCGGTCAGGTGACCTGGGGGTCATGGACACCGACGGCTACGTCCGGGTGACCGGCCGGTTGAAGGACATCGTCATCCGCGGTGGCATGAACATCAGCGTCCGCCAGGTCGAGGATCTGCTCACGGCGCACCCGGCCGTCAGCGGTGTCGCGGTCGTCGGGATGCCGGATGACCGGCTGGGGGAGCGGCTGTGCTGCTACCTCGTGCTCGCCGCGGGGCATGAGTCGCTGACGCTGGAGGACATGCAGACCTACCTTCTCGATCAGGGTCTGGCCATCCAGAAGATGCCCGAACGCCTGGAGATCGTGCCACGGCTGCCGATGACCGCAACGGGCAAAATCCAGAAGCACCTTCTCCGCGCCGACATCGCCGAGAAACTCAAGGCGTGATCTGGGCTGGCGCGCCGCTGTCGATGCGGCGCGCCAGCCGCGGTGGGGCCGG
>NZ_CAAAFT010000210.1:0-4345 GCF_900634765.1 Candidatus Protofrankia californiensis
ACGCAGTAGGTCACCCAGGAAAACCGGGGCGACAAAGCGCACTTCGAACTCCCGCAGGTGCTCCACGCCGAGCCAGTCGGACAGCCAGCCGGCCAGCATCCCGGCCTGCATCTGCCCCATCGAGATGACGCCGGGAAAACCCGTCGACCGTACGAACTCGGGATCGTGGTGCAACGGATTGAAATCGCCGCCCGCGCCAGCGAAGCGCACGATGTCGGTCTGCGTGAGCGGCCCGATCTCCCGGGCCGGGAAGGTATCTCCGATCGTGACCCGAATGGGTTGCCTCATGCGCTCTTTCCCCGCTCGATGAGCACGTCCTGTTGACGGACGACCGGTGTTCCGGTGGAGTCGACGTACTCGGTTTCCAGGGTCACTATGCGCATGGAACCGCCGCGTTTGCCTTCGCGACGTTCGTCGCCGACGACGCGGCGCACACCCCGCAGCGAGTCCCCGGCCTGCAGCGGGCGCACGTACTGCCAGCGCACCGAACCGACGACCACGCGTTCGAGGGCCAGGCCGAGCTTCTCGACGAAGGCGCGCTGGTCGCGCCGGTGCCCGACAACGACGATATGGGTCGGGGTGGCCAGTAGATCGTCGAAACCCGCGGCGCGCGCGGCGTCCGCGTCCGTGTGCACGGGGTCCGTGGTGAACGTCGCCCGGGAGAACTCCCAGATCTTGCCGCGCTCGACGTCGAAGGCGACCTTGTCCACTATGGTGCCGATGAGTTCCCCGCTCAACCGTAGTTCCTCGCCAACGTGAAAACCCCTTTTCGGTCTGACCTATAGTACCATCGCATCAATCGCGGATGAGGGGTACTAACATGGATCTTGCGGACTCGCCGGAGGAACAACACTTCCGCACCGAGGTCCGGCAATGGTTGGCCACGGCCCTTCCGCAGCTTCCCTGGCCGGAGCCGGCCGACCTGGTCGAGAAGCTGCCGTTCTGGCGGCAGTGGCAGCGTATGCTTTTCGACGCCGGTTATGCCGGACTGTCGTGGCCGAAGGAGTACGGCGGCGGTGGTGCCAACGCGAAAATACGCGCGATCTTCACCGAGGAGACGGACCGCGCCGGCGTACCCGAGCGTCTGAACATCATCGGTGAGGACCTCGCCGGTCCGACGATCATCGGGTTCGGCACGGACGCGCAGAAGGAACGGTTTCTCCGGCCGATCCTCTCCGGTGAGGAGATCTGGTGCCAGCTCTTCTCCGAGCCGGAGGCCGGATCAGATCTGGCGTCGCTGCGGACCAGGGCGGCCAAGGTCGACGGCGGCTGGCGGCTGCAGGGCCAGAAGATCTGGACCAGCCGGGCCCACCTCGCAGCCCACGGCATCCTGCTCGCGCGCACCGGCAGGGGACCGCGTCACAAGGGCATCACCTACTTCCTGCTGCCGATGGACGCCGAAGGCGTCACCGTCCGTCCACTCGCGCACATGCTGGGCGAGGCCGAGTTCAACGAGGTCTTCCTCGACGACGTGTTCGTCCCGGACGACATGGTTGTCGGTGAGGTGGACGGCGGCTGGCGCGTCGCGATGGCCACGCTGTCCTATGAACGGGTCGCCATCGCCACCGGCCGGGTGAACACCAAGCGCGCCGTCGACGACATCATCACGGACGTCAGCGGGCTCGCCGACGACAACGGACGCCCGCTGGGGGAGGACCCGGCGATCCGCCAGAAGGTCGCCGATCTCTACGGGCGTGCTCTGATCCACTATCTCATCGGTCAACGGGTGGTCACGCTCGCCACCGACGGCGGCCCACCCGGGCCGGTAACCTCGATCGGCAAGCTCTACTTCTGCCCGCTCGTCGAGGACCTGGCCGATTTCCGGCTCTCCCTGGAGCCGCTCGGCGGTCAGTTCTCCCCGGAGGACGAACGACTGGCCGCCTCGCGGTGGCTCCGGTTGGCCTATCAGGCTCGCGGCACCGCGATCGCCGGGGGCTCCACCTTCATCCAGCGCAACATCGTCGCCGAGCGCATCCTCGACATGCCCCGGAGCTGATCGTGACCGAGTACACCTGGACTCCCACCTCCGAGTACGTCGAGAACGCCAACGTCACGCGGCTGGCGCGCGCGCACGGCCTGTCGTCGCTCGCCGAGCTGCGCGAGCGCTCGGTGCGGGACATCGGCTGGTACTGGGACGCTGTGGTGAAGGACCTGAACCTGCCGTTCCGCACGCCGTACTCGCGGGTGGTCGACCTTTCCGCGGGCATCGAGCATCCCGACTGGTTCGTGGGCGGCGAGCTCAACATCGTTGACGCCTGCCTGGGACGTTGGGACGGGGACGAGTCGGTCGCGAATCAGCCGGCCGTCATCCACACGGCCGAGGACGGCAAGACCAGGACTGTGACCTACCGCGAACTCGTGCGGCAGGTGAACAGGGTCAGTGCGGGCCTGCGTGGGCTGGGGATCGGGAAGGGCGACGCGGTGGCCCTGTTCCTGCCGATGGTTCCCGAAGCCGTTGTCGCCTGCTACGCGGTCGCTCGCCTCGGTGCGGTCCTGGTGCCGTTGTTCTCCGGGTTCGCGCCCACCGCCATCGCCTCCCGCATCCAGGATGCTGACGCCAAGGCGGTCATCGTGGCCGACGGCACCGTGCGGCGTCGACGCGCGGTGCCCATGAAGCCACTGCTCGACGAGGCGCTGCGGTCGTGCCCGACGGTGGAGCATGTCATCGTCGTCGGCAACCTCGAGGGCGTCCCGGAGACCTCCGGGGCCAGGGACACCCGGTGGAGCGATCTTCTCGCCGGCCCGGGCGACGCCGGCGAGGCCGAGGTGATGCGCGCGACCGACACCCTGCTGCTGGCGTACACGTCCGGAACGACGGGCCGGCCCAAGGGCGCTGTCCACACCCACGCCGGTTTCCTCGTGAAGGTGGCCAGCGAGGTCGCTTACTCCTTCGACGTCGGCCCGGGGGGTGTGTTCTGCTGGGTAACCGACATGGGCTGGATCATGGGCCCGCTGTCGATCTTCGGGACGCACGCCAACGGCGCGACGCTGCTGCTGTACGAGGGCTCGCCCGACGTGCCCGACTCCAACCGCCTGTGGGACCTGGTGGACCGGCACGGCGTCACCATGCTCGGGGTCTCGCCGACCCTGATCCGGACGCTTCGCTCCAGTGAGAAGGCCTCGGTCGACGACTTCGACCTGTCGTCGGTGCACGTGCTCGGGTCGACGGGCGAGCCCTGGGACCCCGACTCCTACGAATGGCTGGCAAAGGACGTCTTCGGGGGACGGGTCCCGATCATCAACTTCTCGGGTGGCACCGAGGTCGGCGGATCCTTCCTCGCGCCGTACCCGGTCGAGCCCATCCGGAGCTGCTCGCTGGGCGGGCCGTCGCTGGGCATGGACGTCGACGTGGTGGACGACCGGGCTCAGCCGGTGCGTGGCGAGGTCGGCGAGCTGATCTGCCGTCAGCCATGGCCCGCGATGACGCGCGGAGTGTGGCGGGACGAGGCCCGCTATCTCGAGGCGTACTGGTCGACCTTCCCCGGCGTGTGGCGTCACGGCGACTTCGCCATGGTCGACAAGGACGGGCAGTGGTTCATCCTGGGCCGCTCCGACGACGTCATGAACGTGGCGGGCAAGCGCCTGGCACCCGCCGAGGTCGAGTCAATCATGATCACTCATCCGGCTGTGGCCGAGGCGGCCGCGGTCGGCGTTCCGGACCCCAAGAAGGGCGAGGCCGTCTGGGCGTTCTGGGTTCCCCGCCCGGACGCGACCGAGGACGTCTCGGCACAGCTGCGGGAGATGGTCGCGGCCGAGCTCGGCAAACCCTTCGCTCCGGGGCTGGTTAGGCGGGTTTCACAGCTGCCCAAGACGCGGTCGGCGAAGATACTCCGACGCGCGGTGCGGGCGGCGGCCCTGGGCCGGGATCCCGGGGACCTCTCGGGTGCGGAGAATCCGGACGCGGTGGACGAGATCCGCTCGGTGGTCGGGCTGGGCAACTGAGCGCGGCTGGGTCGAGATCGATGGTCCCCGACGAGGTGCGCCAGCGCCTGTCATGCCTCGTCGGGCACCGAGATCTCGGTGCGTTCCTCGACCTCGAGGACTGCCTGGGCGTAGGAGTGGACGTGACGGTTCATCCGGCGTACCGCGGCCTCGGGGTTCTGCGCTCGAATGGCTTCGGTGATGGACAGGTGCGCCTTCGCCGTCAGCCGTCGTACCTCGGCGTCGATGAACCTCTCGTTCTCGGTGGCGGTGTAGATCGCTCGCGAAAGGGCGGTCATGAGACCGGTCAGCAGCTCGTTGTGACTGGCGATCGCCACGCCCACGTGCCAGTCGACGTTGGCCTGCAGGAACGCCGCCAGCGTGCTGTTCTCGTCGGCGATGGCCTCGTTGGCGGCGTCGAGCA
>NZ_CAAAFT010000210.1:4671-5537 GCF_900634765.1 Candidatus Protofrankia californiensis
CAGGAACGCCGCCAGCGTGCTGTTCTCGTCGGCGATGGCCTCGTTGGCGGCGTCGAGCACCTTGAGGTCGTCCGCCGTGCGGTACCGGGCGGCAAGCTGGGCGCAGAACGGCTCGATGGCCTCGCGTGTCTCCAGCAGTGCGGCCAGCCGAATCTGCTGGCCCCGGATCACCAGGCTCACCGAGGTCGCGACCGCCTCCTTGCTCGGCCGCTGGACAAAGGCGCCACCGGCACGACCGGCCTTGATGCGGACCAGGCCCTGAACCTCAAGGATGCGCAGGGCCTCACGCACCGTTGAACGACTCATCCGGGTCTGCGTGACCAGCTCACGCTCTGGCGGAAGCGGTGTGTTCTCGGTGAACTCGCCGGTGAGGATGCGCTCGCGAAGCTCGTTGGCGAGCACGTCCGATGCCTTGGGGACCTCCATAGGACCGAGCTGGATCGCCGATCGATCCTTCTTCAGCGTGTCAGCCATGTGCTTCTCTCTACAGATGGTCTATTGGTCAGACCTAAGTTACCATCCGAACATCGTGCGCGATGCAATCGTGGAACCGAGCATGACAGGAGCAGGCATGCGGTGGGATCTGGCCGACGAGCAGGAGATGTTCCGGGACTCGTTGCAGGAGTGGCTGGATCGTTTCGCTCCCGCCGAGACCGTGCACGGCTGGCTGGGCACCGGTGACGTCGCCGCGTTCGAGCGGCTGCTGGTCTCGAACGGCTGGTTGGCCGTGGGGTCCGCGGAGGACTACGGCGGCCAGGGCGGTGGCTTGCTGGAGCTCGCGCTCACAGCTGAGCAGCTGGGACGCCACTGCGCCCCGTCCAGCGCGTGGATGGCGTCGGTGCTGGCCATCCCGGCGCTGGCCGGCG
>NZ_CAAAFT010000210.1:5562-6854 GCF_900634765.1 Candidatus Protofrankia californiensis
CTGGGCGTCGACGCCGAGCGGGTGCTCGCCCAGGCCGCACTGCGGGCGGCTGTTCTCGTCGCCGCCGACAGCCTCGGGGCTTCGGAGCGCATGCTGCGTCTCGCGGTGGAGTACAGCAAGCAGCGTCGGCAGTTCGGGGTCGTGATCGGTTCGTTCCAGGCGATGAAGCACGCGGCGGCGTCGATGCTGGTCTCCGCCGAGGCCGCCCGTTCCATCGTCTACTTCGCAGCCGTGTCCGTGGAGCAGGGGCACGAGGAGGCAGCACTGCACGCGGCGACCGCGAAGGCGCAGGTCACGGCCGCTGGTGAGCAGACGGCCGACAGCGCGCTGACCATGCACGGCGCCATCGGTTACACCTGGGAGCACGAACTGCAGCTCGTTTACAAGCGGGCGAAGTTGAACAAACGGCTCTTCGGCACGCCGAGCGTGTGGAACGAGCGCCTGGCCTCGACACTCCCTCTCGTGCCCGTCGGCTGATGCGGCACTTTGGTCTGTCCTTTGATACAGTAAGTCCAAAAGCTGCCGTGCCTGGCCGAGTGGGAGGCCTGCTGTGGACTTTGAATTGACGGAGGACCAGGCGACGATCCGTAAAGCCGTCGCGGACCTTGCGGGCAAGTTCGACGACCAGTACTGGCTGGAGAAGGACGCCGCGCACGAGTTCCCGAGCGAGTTCTACGACGCGTTCGCCAGGGGCGGCTGGTTAGGGATCACCACGCCCGAGAAGTACGGCGGTCACGGTCTCGGTATCACCGAGGCGTCGATCCTGCTCGAAGAGGTGTCGGCATCCGGCGGTGGCATGAACGCCGCGAGCTCGATGCACCTGTCGATCTTCGGGATGCATCCGGTCATCGTCCACGGCTCGGAAGAGCTCAAGCAGCACAGTCTTCCCCGCATCGTCAACGGCGACCTGCACGTGTGCTTCGGGGTCACCGAACCGGGCGCGGGGCTCGACACCACGCGCATCACCACCTTCGCCCGCCGGGACGGCGACCACTACGTGGTCAACGGGCGCAAGGTCTGGATCTCCAAGGCGCTGGAGTCGGAGAAGGTCCTCCTGCTCACCCGGACGACCAGGTACGAGGACGTGAAGAAGAAGACCGACGGCATGACCCTCTTCCTCACCGACCTCGACCGCAACGCGGTCGACATCCGTCCGATCAGGAAGATGGGGCGCAACGCGGTCAGCTCGAACGAGCTGTTCATCGACGACCTGCGCGTTCCGGTGGAGGACCGGGTCGGCGAGGAGGGCCAGGGGTTCCGGTACCTGCTGGACGGGCTGAACCCGGAACGGA
>NZ_CAAAFT010000210.1:7176-18105 GCF_900634765.1 Candidatus Protofrankia californiensis
GGGCCAGGGGTTCCGGTACCTGCTGGACGGGCTGAACCCGGAACGGATGCTGATAGCCGCCGAAGCGCTCGGGCTGGGGCGGGCCGCGCTGCGGCAGGCCGTCCGGTACGGCAACGAGCGCGAGGTGTTCGGCCGTCCCATCGGGAAGAACCAGGGCCTGCAGTTCCCGCTGGCCGACTCGCTGGCCCGCCTCGACGCGGCCGAGCTGGTGCTGCGCAAGGCGACCTGGCTCTACGACCAGGGGAAACCCTGCGCTCGGGAGGCGAACACCGCCAAGTACCTGTGCGCCGACGCCGGTTTCCAGGCGGCCGACCGGGCGCTGCAGACACACGGCGGAATGGGCTATTCCGAGGAGTACCCCGTCGCGCGCTACTTCCGGGAGGCGCGGTTGCTGCGGATCGCCCCGATCAGCCAGGAAATGGTCCTGAACTATCTCGGCTCACACGTCCTCGGTCTTCCCAGGAGCTACTGATGTTCGGTTTGAACGGTCGCTCGGCACTGGTGACGGGCGCGGGTAGCGGAATCGGGGCGGCGGTCGCGGAGGCATTCGCGGCCGCGGGCGCGGCGGTCCTCGTCTCCGACATCGACGAGCAGGCGGCGAAGTCGGTGGCGGAACGGATCCGCGCCGCCGGGGGCACGACGGACTCCTTCGCCCTCGACGTCCGCGACAGCACGGCCGCCGCCGAGGCCGCCCGTCGCGCGGCGGCGCTCGCCGGCGGCACCCTGCACATCCTGGTCAACAACGCCGGCGCGATCGCACCGGCGATGTTCCCCGACCTTACGCAGGACGCGTTTCGCCGGATCATCGACATCCACCTGTTCGGCAGCTTCGTCTGCAGCCAGGCCGTCCTGCCCCACCTTCCCGAGGACGGCAGTGGGCGCATCATCAACGTGACCTCGGCCGCGGGGCTGCAGGGCACGATCGGGCAGGCCAACTACGGGGCGGCGAAGGCGGGCATCATCGGCCTGACGAAGTCGCTGGCCAAGGAGCTCGCGCGCCGGCACGTCACGGTCAACGCTCTCGCTCCGCTGGCGGCCACACCCATGACGCAGAACATCCGGAGCAACGAGAAACTGGCCCAGAAGACGCTGGCGAGAATTCCGCTCGGTCGGTGGGCGCAGCCGGCGGAGATCGCCGGCAGCTTCGTGTTCTTCGCCTCCGACGCAGCCGCATACATCACGGGCCAGGTGCTGCCCGTCGACGGTGGAACGGTGATGTGATGACCAGGGCGACCACGAGTCCTTTTCTGCACACTGGACGCGAGGTGCTGATAGCGGAGGCTGTCCGCGCGCCCATCGGAAAGTCGCACCCGGAGCGGGGCTGGTACCGCGACACCCACCCCAACGCGATCCTCGCCGCGTGCTACACCGAACTGGTCTCCCGTAGCGGCATTGCTCCCGATGCGGTCGAGGACCTCGTCATCGGCTGCACGGCGCCGTTCGGTGAGCAGTCGCGCAACATCGGACGCAACGCCTGGCTCCAGGCCGGCTATCCGCCCGAGGTGCCCGCCGTCACCCTCGACCGGCGCTGCGGATCGGCGCAGACCGCGGTCGCCATGGCAGCCGCGTTGATCGGCTCCGGCACGCACGACGTGGTCATCGCCGGTGGTGTCGAGCACATGGGGCACGTCCCCATCGACTCGCCGCAGAAAATCTCCGATCTGTACGGCGATCCATGGCCGCAGGAACTGCGCGACCAGTACTCCTTCGTCCATCAGGGCGAGAGCGCGGAGCTGATCGCGGACCGTTGGCAGATCAGCCGCGGGGAGATGGACGAGTTCGCGGTGCGCTCGCACCGGCTGGCCGCCGAGGCGGTCCGCGCGGGCCGCTTCGCCGCCGAGATGGTGCCCCTGGAACTGGCGGGGGAGACCCGCACCACCGACCAGAGCATCCGGCCGGAAACCAACCTGGACACGTTGGCCGGGCTCAAACCCGCCTTTCGCGCGGAGGGCGGACGCATCACGGCTGGAAGCTCGTCACCGATCTCGGACGGCGCCGCCGGTGTGCTGCTTGCCTCCCGCCCGGCCGCGCAGCGGTACGGCCTGAACGTCCGGGCCCGCATTCTCGACCAGACCACGGTCGGGGTCGACCCCGTCATCATGTTGACCGGCCCCATCCCCGCGACGCGCAAGCTGCTCGACCGCAACGGACTCACGATCGCCGACATCGACCTGATCGAGATCAACGAGGCGTTCAGCTCCGTGGTGCTCGCCTGGGAACGCGAACTCAAACCCGACATGGACAGGGTCAACGTCAACGGCGGGGCCATCGCGCTCGGCCATCCCGTCGGTGCCACCGGCTCGCGCCTGATGGCCACGATCCTCGCCGAGATGCAACGACGTGACGTCGAGCTCGGTCTGGTCACGATGTGCTGCGGCGGTGGGCTCGGCACCGCCACCCTGGTGCAGCGGCTCGACGGATGATCGAGCTGGCGAGGTACCTGGCACCAGGTGCCGGTGTCTGGTGGAGTCAGGCGAGTGCGGAACCGCGGTCTCTCGTGCATGCTCTGCTCGACCAGATCGGCGAGCTGGGCCCGCGGCGCGCCTTCTGCGGGCTGACCTGGGACGAGCGGCTCACCCGAGAACTGCCCGACACGCTGTCACTCGTCTCGTACGGCGGCCTGGGCGAGTTACGCGCGCTCAGCCGCGCCGGCCGTCTCGATGTGCTGCCGTGCCACTACTCCGCCCTGCCGCGCATGTTCGCCGAGGGACTCGTTCCCCGCGACGTGGGGTTCGTCCAGGTCTCACCTCCGGACGCCGACGGCACCTGTTCGCTCGGTATCGGCGTGGACTACGCGGCTGATGCCGTGCGACACACACCCGTGCTGATCGCCGAGATCAACCAGCGGATGCCGGCGACCGTCGGCACCCCACGGATCCCGCTGAGCCGGTTCGCGGCCGTGGTAGAGACCGACCGTCCGCTGCAGCAGGCGCCCGAGCGTTCACCGGACGCCACGGACCAGGCCATCGCGCGCAACGTCGCGGACCTCATCGCGGACGGGAACACGCTCCAGATGGGTGTGGGTCCGCTTCCGTCCGCGGTTCTCGACTGCCTCGCCGGCCACCGGGATCTCGGCTTCCACTCCGGAATGATCTCCGACAGCATCATGCGTCTCGTCGACAAGGGTGTGCTGACGGGGGCGCGCAAGGAGATCGACCAAGGAACCATCATCACCGGCGCGGCACTCGGCAGCACCGAACTGTACGAACGGTTGGCCGAAATGCCGATCGAGTTCCGCCCCGCCAGTTATACCCACGCCCCGGCGACGCTGTCTCGGCTGCGTTCGCTGGTGTCCATCAACTCGGCCATCGAGGTCGATCTGACCGGGCAGGTCGGAGCCGAGATACGACGTGGCGTTCTGATCGGAGCGGTCGGCGGCCAGGTCGACTTCTCGCGTGCGGCGGCACTCACCGGGGCCCGTTCCATCATCGCGGTGCGTGCGCGCTCCGGAGCGGAGTCCACGATCAAGCCGGTTCTCGAGGGCGGCGTGGTGACGACGTCCCGTTCGGACGTGGACGTGGTCGTGACGGAGTACGGCGCGGCGCACCTTCGCGGCTGTGACCTCGCGGAGCGCGCCCGACGCCTGATCGCCGTCGCCGCACCGGAGCATCAGGAAGCCCTCGAGAGGTCTGTACCAGACAGGTTCTGAGAAACAGGCAGGTCCGGAGAAAACAGAGAGGAGCCGAGCAATGAGCACTCGCCGCCCCGACCATGTGCACATCCGGGAGGTCGGCCCGCGGGACGGTTTCCAGAACGAACCGGAACGCATCGCCACCGACGACAAGATCCGGCTGATCAACGCCCTGGGCAGAGCCGGTTTCAAGCGGATCGAGGTGGCCAGCTTCGTCCGCCCGGACGTGATCCCGCAGCTTTCTGACGGGGTGCAGGTACTCGACCGCATCGATGTGCCCGACGACGTGTCGCTCATGGTGCTCGTTCCGAACAGCAAGGGGCTGGACAACGCGTTGAAGGTGCGGCACAGGTTTCACGAGGTCGCGATTTTCGTGTCTGCTTCGGAGACACACAACAAGAAGAACGTGAACCGTACCGTCGACGAGACGATGGCCGACAACGACGTCATGGTCGGCCGAATCAAGGCCGAGGGCCTGAACTGCGCCGCCGTCATCGCGACGTCCTTCGGATGCCCGTACGAGGGTAAAATCGACCTGAAGCGGGTGCTGGACCTGGCGGAGCGGTTCGCCGAGGCCGGGGCGACCGAAGTCGGTTTCGGTGACACGACCGGGATGGCCAACCCCGCGTACGCCGGCGAGTTCTTCACCGCGGCGCTCGAACGGCTGCCCGGGGTCGAGGTCACCGCTCATTTCCACAACACGCGGGGGCAGGGATTGGCCAATGCGTTCGCCGCGCTGGAAGCCGGTTGCGCCAGCTTCGAGTCGAGCTTTGGCGAGCTCGGCGGCTGCCCTGTTCCGGCCGGATCGACCGGCAACATCGCCACCGAGGACCTGGTGAGCATGTTCCACGAGATGGGCGTGGCCACCGGCCTGTCGCTGCCCGCGATCATCGAGGCCGCCCGCGAGGCGCAGTCGGTGCTCGGCCGCACCCTCACCAGTCACTCGATCATCGCCGGGCCGGTCACGTGGCCGTCCAGCATCGCCTGACGAGTTTTCCGCAGACACGACGAGCACATCGGAGACAGACATGAGTAGTCGGGTTGCCTTCGTCACCGGCGGCGCGCAGGGCATCGGTGCAGGTATCTCGCGGACCCTCGGGGCCAAGGGTTTCCAGGTCGCCATCGCCGATCTCAACCTGGAGGTGGCGCAGGCAACCGCCGAGTCCATCAACGCCGACGGCGGCAGGGCCGTCGCCGTCCAGGTGGATGTGACGGACACAGCCTCCGTCCAGGCCGGGGTGAAGACGGTGACCGACGAGCTCGGTCCGATCGAGATCGCCGTGAACAACGCCGGCTGGGACGACTTCATGAAGTTCGTCGACACCACCGAGGAGTTCTGGGACCGCATCCTGGAGATCAATTTCAAGGGGGTGCTGCGGGTCACCCAGACCGTCGTGCCCGGCATGCTGGAGCGGGGCTGGGGGCGCATCATCAACATCGGCTCCGACGCAGGCCGCGTCGGTTCCTCGCTCGAGGCGGTGTACTCCGGTGCCAAGGGCGGCATCATCGCCTTCACCAAGACTCTCGCCCGCGAGGTGGCGGCCAAGGGTGTCACCGCGAACACCGTCTGCCCTGGTCCCACCGACACGCCGGCCCTGCGCAGGTTCGCCGACAACGCCGGCCAGGACGCCGAGAAAGTCATCTCCGGAATGACGAAATCCGTGCCCCTGCGCCGACTGGCACAGCCCAGTGACGTGGCGGCGGCCGTCGCCTTTTTCGCCTCCGACGACAGCGGCTACATCACCGGTCAGACGCTGTCCGTCAGCGGCGGACTCACCATGGCCTGACCGGACCTGGGATCGGCCACCGCAGTCAAGGACATCCACAAGAAAAGACATCCACAAGAAAAACAGGCGGCGGCCGGCACCCGTTCCTTGGTCGTGTCCGCAGCCTCCGCGGATTCATGAGCTGTTGATGAGGATGGCACGATGCCCGACCCCAGTAACACGGCCGTCAGCTGGAACCGCGTGGCGGACGGCGTTCTGCGCATAACCCTGGAGCGGCCGCCCGCGAACGCGCTCGGTCGGCCCATCATCGAGGGGCTGACCGCCGCTCTGGACGCTCTGGACGCGGCGGGTAACATCACGGTCGTCGTCACGTCCGCCATCCCGGGCTTCTTCGCCGCCGGTGCGGATATCAAGCACATGTCCTCGGTGGACGCCGAGTCCTTCATGGCGTACGGCGACTCGCTGCGCGGCGTGCTCGACAGGCTCGCCGCGCCGAGTCGTATCACGATTGCGGCCGTCGACGGACTTGCGCTCGGTGGCGGGCTCGAGCTGGCGATGGCGTGCACGCTGCGGGTCGCCGGGGCCGGTGCGCGCTTCGGTCTTCCCGAGGTCAAGCTCGGCCTGATCCCCGGTGCGGGTGGCACCCAGCGACTACCTCGGCTCGTCGGCCGCGGCCGTGCCCTCGACATGATGCTGACGGCCAGGCAGGTGGCCGCGCCGGAGGCCCACGCGATCGGCCTTGTCGACCGGCTCGTGGAGGGTGGGAAGGCCGAGCAGGAGGCGCTCAAGCTGGCGGTCAAGCTCCGCACCATGTCACTGCCCGCTCTCCAGGCTGTGATCCGGACGGTCGATGCCTCGTTCGATCTGCCCCTACCGGAAGGTTTTGCCTACGAAGTGGCCCAGGAGCAGGCTTTGTTCGAATCCGGCGAAGCCAAGGAAGGACTGATGGCCTTCCTGGAGAAGCGTCCCCCGAACTTCGTCTGACAGGCAGGTCGGCCAGCCGGCCGCCGGACCGAAATGGTGTCCGTAATAGCGGTGGATTTACTTCTCGAAATTTGGCATGGTTTCTCTATGGCGGCGAACCGTTATATGTTGACTGACGAACAGAGATCCGAGCTGATCATGCTGGTCCGCAACTCGGTCGAGGAACGGGCGATTGCCGACCGGGCGCGGATGGTCCTGTGGTGGGACGAGGGTATGTCGGCCCGTGCGATAGCCGCTCTGCTGCGTGTGTCGCCGCCCACCGTGTATCTGTGGCCGGCGCGTTTCGCCAAGGCCGGGATCGAGGGACTGTATGATGCGCCTCGGTCTGCTCCGCCGCTGGTTCATGATGGCCGAGTGCGCGCGAGGATTCTTGCGCTGACCCGGCAGTCGCCCCCCGCGGAGACGGGGCTGTGGCACTGGTCGAGCCGTGAGATGGCGCGGTACCTGCGACAGGCCGAGGGGATTGTGGTGTCGCACACCTTCATCGCCGACCTATGGCGGGAGAATAATCTTCAGCCGTATCGGCGGGGCATCTTCAGGCTGTTGACCGACCCGGACTTCCAGATGCTGGACACGGCCGCCGTCGATCGGCTGCGGCATTCGCTGAGCGGCGAGATTCACACGAGCAGCTGAGGAGAAGGATCGTGCGGAGCACCGGGGAGATGGCATTCGAAACCATCCGGCTCGAACGTCCCACGGACGGCATTGTCGTCGCGACTCTGAACCGTCCGGAGCGGCTGAACGCGATGACGGTGCTCATGTTCCAGGAACTCGAGGAAATGGCCCTGGCAGTGGACGGCGATGACGACGTACGCGTTCTGATCATCACGGGCGCGGGCAGGGCCTTCTGCGCCGGCTACGACCTCGACGACGCCGAGGAGCTGTCGAGCCTTTCGCCTATGGATATGCTGAAGCGCCAGGAGCGCGCCGCTCGTGCGCTGGCAACGATCCGGTCGATCCGGATTCCGGTGATCGCGGCGATCAACGGAACCGCGGCGGGAGGAGGGATGTCGCTCGCGCTCGTCGCCGACATCCGGCTGGCCGCGCCGTCGGCCAGGTTCAACGCCGCTTTCGTGCGTATCGGCCTGTCCGCCGGGGATATGGGCGCATCCTGGCTGCTGCCGCGCATCGTCGGGCCCAGCCGCGTCGCCGAGATCGCCTTTACCGGACGTTTCGTCGAGGCGGAGGAGGCCGAGCATATCGGTCTCGTCAACAAGATCGTCTCTGCGGGCACCCTGCTGGCCGAGGCCGTCGCCATGGCCGAACTCATCCGTGCCAACTCACCCGGCGGCGTACAACTGTCCAAACGGGCGCTGCAGGCCAACATGGAGGTGCCCTCGTACGCGGCCGCCCTGGAGCTGGAGAACCGTGGCCAGGTGGTGCTTACCAGGGACGAGGACATCCCGGAGGTCCTCGACGCCTTCAAGCGGGAGCACACCGACATACCGGGATACACCAGCATTCCTGTTCCCGGGTCGCCTGTTCCTGGGCCGGTGACGACGGATCGGACCAACAGTGGGGAAGGCGGTTTCATGCTCCAGTTTGAGCCACCGAAGTTGGAGACGCTGACGCTCGAGCCACTCGCGGGCGGCAACGTGTTGTTGACGGTCAACCGTCCCACCCGGATGAACTCGCTGACGGTCAAGATGTTCGAGGAGTTCAACACCGTCGCCTACGCCCTCCGGGACACCGACGCCAGGGCGCTGATCCTCACCGGGGCGGGCGACCGCGCGTTCTGCGCGGGTTTCGACCTCGACGAGATCGGCGTCATCGGCACCATGAGTGTGCGTGAGTTCCTGCGCTTCCAGGAGATGGCTGCCGGGGGGTTCGCGGCGATTCGTAGCCTTCCTTTCCCCGTGATCGCGGCCATTCACGGAGCGGCCTCGGGGGGTGGCCTGGCCCTCGCGCTCGCCGCGGACATCCGCCTGGTCGCACCGACCGCCAAGTTCAACGCCCCGTTCGTCCGGCTCGGGCTCTCCATCGGGGACCTGGGCACCTCATGGCAGCTGACGCGGCTGGTCGGGCCCGGACGGGCGGCTGAGATCGCCTACACCGTGCGTACCGTCGAGGCCGAGGAGGCGGTCCGGATCGGGCTGGCGAACCGGCTTGTGCCGTCGGAGACGTTGCTGGAGGAGGCGCTGGCGATGGCGAAGCAGATCGCCGGCAATTCACCCGCCGGTATTCGCATGTCAAAGCGCGCACTGCAGTACAACCTGGAGAACGCCTCCTTCGCGGCGGCGCTCGAGCTGGAGAACCGCGGCCAGGCGCTGCTGACGCGCGGCGAGGACATGACCGAGGCGCTGACGGCGTTCAAGGCGCGCCGACCGCCGCAGTTCACCGGAAAGTAAAGACATAGATAGCAGACTGGCCCCGGGGAGGAGATCCCCCGGGGCCAGTCTGCTATGTCTTTGGAGAAGAACCGTCAGATGCTGCGCTGGGATTTGCTCTGCACGGTCGCCAGCTGGCTGCGCTCGCGGATGTCCGCCCAGTCCTGATCATTTAGATGGTGCCCATGCGGCGCATCGGGATCTGGTCGGCCTGGGTCGCCCCGACCGCGCTTTTGTCCGTGGGGTTGAGCATCTCCCAGGCGTAGTCCGTCGGCTTGCCCTTCCATGAGCGGGTTGGCCTGCGACTGGACGCTTGGTAGCGCAGGGAGAGGTAGTGGTCGCACTGAGTTCAGAAGGCGGTACCCACCGTACCCGCAAGAGGTATAAGGACTTCCCCTATGGGTGATGCAGGACACAGTCCGGCCGCCTACCGTTGACCCGACCACGCGCCAACGTCGCCGCGTGGGGTTCGCCTCCGGGCAACGTCGACAGGGGAGAGAGGTTGTCGATCATCATTCTCCCGCCTTCGGCGGACCTGGATCTGGGATCAAGTACAAGGAGAGTTCATGGCCGCGATCGAGACTGCGGACAGCCGCCCGATACCGGACGATATTGCCCGGCAGGTTGTGTTACCTGAAGGGCACAGCGACGAGACTCTGCTGTTTGCCGCTTACCGCTGGCTGCGTGAGAACAATCCGCTCGGCCAGGTCAAGGTAGAGGGCTACGATCCGCTGTGGCTGGTCAGCAAGCATGCCGATATCATGGAGATCGAGCGTCAGCCGGAAATTTTCACCAGCGGTGGCGGCGTCCAGCCGGGTTCCCACAACCCGATCCTGCAGAACCAGGCTGGTGACGAGTTCACCAAAAGCCTCACCGGCGGTAGCCTCCGCATTCTTGATGCGCTCCCCTATCTCGACCCACCGGAACACGCCGCGGTCAAGGACATCGCGAACGACTGGTTTCGGCCAGCGAGTCTGAAGAAGTGGGAAGATATCATCCGCGGGCTTGCCCGTGAGGCCATCGGTAAGCGTCTGCGCGAAGGCGAGAACGAGATCGACTTCGTTAAGGACTTCGCGCTCTTCTACCCGCTGCACGTCATCATGACCCTTTTCGGCGTGCCCGAGGAAGATGAGCCGAGAATGATGGCGCTGAGCCAGGATTTCTTCGGCACAGCCGACCCGGACCTCATACGGGACGACGTGGAGGCACTGAGCCCGGAGGCAGCCGCGCAGCAGTGGTCCGCGGCGATCAGGGACTTCTACGCCTACTTCGACGTGTTGGTGGAGGACCGGCGGAAGGAACCAAGAGATGATCTTTCCACGATCATCGCGCTCGGGAAGAAGGAAGACGGTGAGTTCTATCCGAAGGAATTCGCCTACGGCTGGTTCCTCGCGATCGCCACGGCCGGTCATGACACGACGTCGAGCACGCTCTCGGGAGGGATCGAACAGCTCGCGATCCATCCCGACCAGTTGAGAAGGGCCCAACAGGATCCGTCGCTCATCCCACACCTTCTCAATGAGATGCTGCGCTGGGCGTCTCCGGTCAAGCAATTCACCCGCCAGGCCGCCCAGGATTACACCTTGAACGGAAGCGAGATCAAGAAGGGTGACCGGCTGATGTTGCTGTACCAGTCGGCCAACCGCGACGCCGATGTGTTCGAGGACCCCGACTCGTTCCAGCTCGACCGCCGACCGAACAAGCACATCGCTTTCGGCTACGGCCCCCACATGTGTATCGGTCAGCACGTGGCCAAGATCGAGATCCGTATCATGCTCGAGGAGCTGCTGCCGCGTATCAAGAGCGTCGAACTGGCCGGTGAACGAAAGGTCGTCCAGACGAACTTCGTCGGCGGGCTGAAGAACCTTCCGATACGTCTGGAGCTGCGGTGACCCAACAGCGGGTTTCCTCCGACGATCGCCGGGTGGTGGTCGTCGGAGGGGGTCATGCCGGTGGCACGCTGGTGGGGATGCTCCGGCAGGCCGGCTTCGCCGGCGAGATCGTGATGTTCGGTCAGGAGACGGAGCTTCCCTACCACCGCCCGCCCCTGTCCAAGAAGTTCATCGACGGCGATCTCGAGCAGTGGCTGCGCGCGCCGGAGTTCTACCGGGAGCAGAACATCTCCGTCAGGCTGGGCGAGTCGATCGAGTCGATCGATCCCGCCGCGCGCCGCGTGTACTCGAGCAGCGCGCAGGCCACCGAGTACGACCTGCTTGTTCTCGCCACCGGAGCCGAGCCCCGACGCCTGCCGGTGCCCGGT
>NZ_CAAAFT010000210.1:18528-20669 GCF_900634765.1 Candidatus Protofrankia californiensis
CTCGCGAGGGTCGCGAGCACCCGGCTGTCGGAGATTCTGGCGGCGTACCACCGGGATCGCGGCACAAAGATCCTCACCGGGGCGCAGGTTGTCGGCCTGTCGGGTGACGACGGCCATGTTCGTGGCGTGCTCCTCGGCGACGGGACGCAGGTGCCGTGCGACATCGCCCTCGTGGGTATCGGTGCTCTTCCGCGGGACGAGCTCGCGGTGGCAGCCGGTCTGGCCTGCGAGCAGGGGATCCTGGTCGACCATCGGGCGCGCACCAGCGATCCGGCGATCTTTGCGATCGGGGACGTCACCCGTCGACCACTGACAGGTGTCGACGGACTGCAGCGGCTGGAAAGCATCCCCAGCGCGGTGGAACAGGCCAGACAGGCCACGGCCTCGATCGTCGGCGCGGCGCCTGCCCCCGCGGAAGTGCCCTGGTTCTGGTCCGACCAGTTCGACCTGAAGCTCAAGATAGCCGGAGTCGTCTCCGCGCCGCCCGGTACCATCCTGCGCGGCGATCCGGCGTCGGGACGCTTCGCCTTGTTTCATCATGTGGACGGAAAGATCACGGCGGTGGAGTCCGCCAACTCGCCGGGCGAGTTCATGGCCGGCAAGAAATTCATCGCCGGTGGTGAGCGGATCGATCCGACGAGGCTGGCCGATCCCGCCGTTCCACTTCGCGACACTGTCATCAAATAAACACGGAGTGCGCAATGCCCATGGTCACCTATGTTCTACCCGACGGCTCCGAACACGCGATCGACGTTCCTTGTGGACAAACCGTGATGGATGGTTCGGTTCGTAGCAATCTTCCAGGGATCGTCGCCGAGTGCGGCGGCAGCTGCTCGTGCGCGACGTGTCACGTCTACGTCGACCCGGACTCGCAGGCGCTGTTCGACGAGATGACCGACGAAGAACGCGAGTTGCTGGAGTTCGCCGACGGCGCGCAGGCCGACTCTCGACTGTCCTGCCAGCTCGTCGTCACCACCGAATGTGACGGCGTCCGCGTGACGGTGTCGGCCGCCAACGGTTGACCCGGATTTTTCCGGGAGGACCGTGGGATGGCTGTCCCCCGGTCGTCAATGCCACGTCGGTCTCCCGGCCGCGATTGGACCCATATCCGGAAGCCCGGCGGCCGGCAGTTCGACAGCCAGCACGCGAAATCAGCAGAACAGACGAGGGAGCAGACATGGATATCACTGCGGCCGTGGTAGCCGAGATCGGTGGAGAATTTTCGCTGGACAAGGTCTCCCTCGACGCGCCGGCGGCGGACGAAGTGCTTGTCGAGATTGCTGGTGTCGGACTGTGCCACACCGATCTGGCGGTCAAGGAGGGGCATCTTCCCTTCCCGTTACCCGGTGTCTTCGGTCATGAAGGCAGCGGCGTGGTGGTTGAGGTGGGCAGCGCCGTCACCAAGGTCAGAAAAGGCGACAGGGTTGCCCTGAGTTTCAACAGCTGCGGAAGATGCGCGCAGTGCAAAAAGGGTGCGCCGGCGTACTGCCACGAGTTCATGGCCTTCAACTTCAGCGGTGTTCGGCCTGATGGAACCAGTGCGCTGAGCCTTGCTGGAACCACGGTGGGCAGCAATTTCTTCGGGCAGTCGTCGTTTGGAACACACGCCATCGCGCACGAACGAAACGTGGTGAAGGTCTCCGATCTCGCTCCACTGAGTCTGGTGGGGCCGTTGGGATGCGGAATCCAGACGGGTGCCGGCGCGGTGCTGAACTCGCTCGACTGCGAAGCCGGCTCCTCGCTGGTGGTCCTGGGCAGCGGATCCGTCGGCCTGTCCGCCGTGCTCGCCGCGGTCGTCCGCGAACTCACCATGATCATCGTTGTCGAACCACTCCAGGCACGCCGGGACCTCGCCCTTTCACTGGGTGCAACCCACGCGATCGACCCGGCGGACGGGCCGCTGTCCGAGCAGATCCGTTCGATCGTCCCTGACGGCGTGGACTACGCGGTCGACACGACCGCGATCGTCCCCGTTCTCGAACAGACGTTGCTGTCGCTGGCGCACCGCGGAACCCTGGGGATTCTCGGCGTTCCAGCCGACCCGACGTCCGCGCTGTCGGTCAACCTGATTCAGGCCCAGGTGCTGGGAGTGACCATCACCGGGATCGTGGAGGGTGACAGCGACCCGGACAGGTTCATTC
>NZ_CAAAFT010000210.1:20694-22102 GCF_900634765.1 Candidatus Protofrankia californiensis
AATGAGGGCTGCGGCGTGAACGGGATTCAGTGAACAGGATTCTGCTCCTGGAAGGAGAATGAAATGACGACGATCGACTATGATCAATTCTACATTGACGGCGGGTGGAAGGCGCCGGCATCGAGCGGCAGCATTGCCGTGCACTCGGCCAGCACGGAGGAGCGTGTGGGCAGCGTTCCGGAGGGAACCGAACGTGACATAGACCTGGCGGTGGCGGCGGCGCGCCGTGCCTTCGACGATCCGGACGGGTGGTCACGATGGTCACCGGCGCGCCGCGCGGAGGTTCTGGAGCGATTCGCGGCCGCGCTGGAGGCGCGCGGTGCAGAAACCGCGCGCCGGGTCAGCGTCCAGAACGGAATGCCGATCTGGTTGGCCAACCAGTTCGAAGGGGGTTTCCCGCCGCTGCTGCTCCGCTATTACGGTGGCCTGGTGGCGGCCTCCGGCCTCGAGGAGACGCGCCCCGGCATGTTGGGCGGCCGTTCCCTGGTCATCCGCGAGCCCATTGGCGTGGTCGGCGCCGTGGTTCCGTGGAATGTGCCGCAGGCGATCTCTTTTCTGAAGATCGCGCCGGCCCTGGCCAGCGGCTGCACCGTGGTGATCAAGCCTGCGCCGGAGACCGTCCTGGACGCCTTCCTCGTTGGCGAGGCCGCGGCGGAAAGCGGGCTGCCCGACGGCGTACTCAACATCGTTCCCGGCGGCCGCGAACTCGGTGCCCACCTTGTTTCGCACCCCGGGGTCGACAAGGTGTCCTTTACCGGCTCGACCGCCGCCGGGCGTGTGATCGCCGAGACATGTGGTCGGCTGCTGCGGCCGGTGACTCTCGAACTGGGTGGCAAGTCGGCCGCCATCGTGCTCGACGACGCCGATCTGGCGGCCAACATTCAGAGCTTCTTCGCGTCGACCCTGCTCAACAACGGTCAGATCTGCTGGCTCGGCACGCGTGTTCTCGCACCCCAGCGCCGGTACCGGGAAGTAGTCGATACTATTACCGGACTCGTCAATTCGATAGCGGTGGGGGATCCGCTCGACCCCTCGACTCAGATGGGCCCGCTCGTGTCGGCCCGACAGCGCGATCGGGTGGAGTCCTACATCGCCAAGGGCGAGAGCGAAGGGGCCCGACTGACAGCCGGTGGCAAGCGGCCCGAAGGCCTCGACAAGGGATGGTTTGTCGAACCCACGGTGTTCGCGGATGTGGATAACAAGCACACCATCGCCCAGGAGGAGATTTTCGGGCCGGTGTTGGCGGTGATCCCGTACTCGACCGAGGAGGAGGCTGTCGCCATAGCGAACGACAGCGATTACGGTCTCGGTGGATCGGTGTGGACGGCCGACCCGGAACGCGGCACCGCATTCGCGCGGAAGGTCCAAACCGGCACGATCGGGATCAACGCCTACGTCAACGACCCCA
>NZ_CAAAFT010000211.1:0-4746 GCF_900634765.1 Candidatus Protofrankia californiensis
TCCGATATCCATGTGACGTGTTCACGAAAATGGGAACGCTTCAGCCAGCCGGTTGGGGTGGTGGTCGTCGCCGAGCAGCCTGACGATTGCGGTGGGAAGGTCTCCGTCACACGAAGCCGGTTACCGCCGGCATCGTGTGACGGGAATGCCGCCGAGTCGAGTGGTTACCGCCGGCATCACCAGGACCAGTCGAAGAGGAGAGACCGTGGGAACCTCGGTACGTGAGGCCGTAACATCTTATCCCGCACGCTATTTCGCAGCCTGGAACGGGCGGGATCTGGAGGTCGTCGCAGGTCTTCTGGCGAGTCGTTTCAGCTGGGTCGACCCGTCGCTGCCGGCCGAGATCACCGATCTCGAGGGTGCGCACGGGTTCTTCCAGGCCGGGTGGCAGGGCTTTCCCGACCTCCGTTTCGACCTGGTGGGCGATCCGCTCGTCGACGAGGCCACCGGTCGTGTCGCGCAGGAATGGCGAATGATCGGGACCCATACCGGTGAGGGCTTTCCTCCGGGGGTGCCGCCCACCGGTCGGGCGTTCGACCTGCCGGGCACCGACGTCTTCACCGTCGACGCCGAGGGCCGCGCGACCGCGATCCACGCTTATTGGGACGTCACGACGCTGGCCCATCAGCTCGGACTCGCCTGAAACAGGCGAGGTCGTCTTGTGTCCCACCTCATCCAACCAGGCGCAGCCGGAAAAGGAACATTATGAGTACCCTTTCGACACCGGTCACCTCAGAGCTGCGCCTCGTTGAGGAGTTCGCCGTCCGCGCGGAGATCAGACCGCCGCTCGAGGTAGGAAGCGGTCCGTTCGGCTCCCGCATGATTTTCGAGCTCGTCGCTGGCCGCGCGACGGGCGAGCGGTTCAACGCCGAGGTGTTGAGCGGCGGCGCCGACTGGGCTCTGATCGGACCGGACGGCCTGGCTCGCATCGACGTGCGCAGCCAGTTCCGCACCGACGACGGGGCCTTCGTCTATGTGCAGTATCACGGGCTGATCGAGATGAACGAAGCGGTCGGCGCCGCGTTGGCAACCGGCGGCGAGACCGGGTTCGGCGACCAGTACTTCCGTACGACCCCGCGCTTCGAGACTGGCGACGAGCGCTATTCCTGGTTGAACAGGCGAGTTTTCCTCGCTGCGGGCAGAATTGTTCCCGGTGGAATCGAATACCGCATCCACCGGGTGGACTGATCGTTTCGAACAGCCCTTTCAGGTGCGCGGATAGTTTGGTTCGTGTTCGAAGTGCATTCCAGCAACACCGAGAAGTACCTCGGACGGGTTCCGGATTCCGTCGGCGCGGTCGGCGCCGCCAGATCTGTGTTCGACGACCCAGCGGGCTGGTCGGTCTGGGCGCCTTCCACGCGAGCCGCACGACGGAGCGTCCCTTCGGCGGCGTCAAGACCAGCGAGCTCGGTTCGGAGGTTCTTGCCTCCCACCAGAACCTGAAGTCCGTCTATCGCTGAGAAGGAACGAAGATGACGATCGAAGAGAATCTCTGTGCTGACGGGCTGTCGCAGGAAGACCCCCGGCAGGACGAGCCCGTCCCCCAACCTTCTCCGAGCGGGCGGGAGAGCCAGTGGTCGCGGGAACCGAAGCTCACGCGCAGGGCGAGTTCCGGTGCCGAGCAGGTTGATGTCGTCATCGTCGGGGCGCGGGTGGCGGGAACCGCGGCGGCCGTCCCGTTGGCCCGCGCCGGCCGGAAGGTGGTGCTGATCGACAAGTCCCGGTTCCCGTCCGACCGTCTCTCCACCCACGTGCTGGTCCCGAATGGTGTCGCGGAACTGCGGCGGATGGGCGCGCTGCCCGAGGCACTCGAGCTGAATCCCGCCATAGTGCGTTACCTGGAACTGGTCATCGGCAATGTCCGGGTACGGGAGCGCTTCACCCCGGTGGACGGCATCGACTACGGCGTCTGCATCCCTCGCCTCCAGCAGGACATGGTCCTGGTGAACGCGGCGCGAAAGGCCGGCGCCGAGGTCCGGGAGCGGTGCTCCCTCGAGGAGATTCTCTGGCGGGATGGTCGCGCGGCCGGGATCCGCTACCGCCACGGCTCCGACACCCACGAAATCCACGCGAAACTCGTGATCGGCGCGGACGGTCGCCGTTCTCACGTAGCCGCGGCGGTCGGTTCCTGGACGCCGTACCGGGGTTCGCGCAACGGCCGCGGTTTCGCCTTCGCCTACTTGGACGACCCACGGGTCGGCACCCCGGATCACGAGACCTATGGCATCTACCGGGCCGGCAGCTCGACGTGCCTGACCCTGCCGTCATGCCCACTCGGCCGGATGCTGGTCGTCTGGATGGCGCCCGTCGAGGACATCCCCCGCTTCCGCCGGGATCCGGAGGGTGTCTGGGCGGAGAAGCTCGCCGAGGATCCGGACCTGGCCCAGCGTATCGAAGGCGCCACGAACAAGAGCAAATTGCTCTCCACCGCGGACCTGTCGGCCTTCTACCGCGTCTCGAGCGGGCCGGGGTGGGCGCTGGTGGGTGATGCGGGGCACTTCAAGGACCCGGTGGTGGGTCAGGGTCAGCGCGACGCGCTGCGTCACGGCCGGCTTCTCGGCGAAGCCGCCCAGCAGACCCTCGACGACACCGCTGCTCTCGACCGGACTCTGCAGGCCTGGGAGCGCGGCCGCGACCGCGACACGATCAGCACGTACCACTGGGGCAACCGGGAGACCCGCGCCGCGGCACCCTCGGCGTTGATCCGCGAGGTGTTCCGCGGCTTCGCGGGCGGCGAGGACCCGGACGTCACCGACACGTTCAACCGGATCCGCAGGGTCGAGCGCGTGGTCGGCCCCGGTCGGATGGTGAAGGCACTGGTCAGGGCGCTAACCACCCCAGGGGCCGACCGCCGGGCGATCCTCCGGGAGGTGGCCGAGGAGATCCCGATCGAGATCGGCATCCGCAGGGAATGGTGGTTCGGCGGATTCCGCTACGCCGGCAGGTCCGCGAGCGAACACCCGGGCTGGGAGCTGGGAGCGGCGCCCAGGACGCGCCGTGCGGTGGTCGCGCCGAGGCCCGGCGACAGCGCTGTTCCCGCTCCCACCGCCGATCAGAACCCTGCTTCCAGGGACGTGATGATCCGGGGCAACCTTGAGCCGGACATCGCCGGTCCCAACCCGGTGCGGTAGCCGTTCGGCAGCCGCGGGCTTCCTGCCGGTGCCGACGGCGAGAGGAACGTGTATCCGACTGGGTCGTCTCCCGGCGCCTTCCCGGCGGACCGCAGTCGGCTCAGGCGAAGTGCGGCCGGTTGTCCTGGGCGCCCACCAGGTCATCGGTTCCACTCTGGACAAGGTGTTGCGTGGACACGAGCTGGGTCGCACCGCGTACCTGCTGATGACGACGCTGCCGATGTCGGCCGGCCACGCCCGCCCGCTGGGTCAGGCGATGCGGACCATGTCCTGGCGGTGGAGCGCGAGGATCTTCTCCAGCGCGACCGCGTCCCGGTCCCGGATCGCGGCGACGAGGTTGCTGTGCACGTCGAGGTTGTGGCGCCGCAGCTCCTCGCTGCCTTCCACGTAGGTCGCCTTCGTGAGCGTGGCGCTGAGGATCGACACGATCGTCTGGTAGAGCCCGACCAGCACCTCGATCCGGGACGCCCGGGCGATGGCCAGGTGCAGGCGCATGTTGGCATCCAGGTAGGCGCGTGGGTCGTCCGACGCCGCCTGCATGTCGTGCAAAGCCCATTCCATCGCCCGCACGTCCTCGGGGCTGGCGCGTTGCAGCGCCACCGGAGGGAAGAGCGCGTCGAGGTAGGCGCGTGCCTCGAAGAGCTGTTCGGGGTCGACGGTCAACCCCTGGTGCCACAGGTCGACGCCGCCGAGGCGCACCTGAGGCGGCGGGTTGGCCACGAACACGCCACCGTTGGGCCCGGGCCTGACCACGATCAGGTTGCGTTCACGCAGGATGCCCAGCGCCTCGTTCATCACCGAGGGGCTGACCTCGAAACGGTTGATCAGTTCGGTGCGTAGCCCGAGTCGGCTGCCGGCAGACAGGCGGTCGGCGAGGATCCGGGCTTCTATCTCCGCCGCGACCTGCTGCGCGCGAGAGCCTCCGCGAGAGCCTCGAGGCGTCGCGTCACCCGGCATCGTCTGCGCTCCTTCTGATCCGCATCGGTACTCCAGCGACAGCGCCACGCCGGCCGGGACGGACCCGTCCAGTCCGGACGCACAGCTAGTCATTACTGAATCTCATAACAAGATTATGTGACGTCCCACTGCAAGACTCCACAGTTCGTAGCTGTTCATGAGGGGGCGGTCAGGCGCTGTATACGAGATCTTCTGATATGTACTTGAAACATATATACAGAATAGCTATGGTTGCGCCAGCCGGGCGACAGGCCTGGGCGGTCCCGGGAAGGGCGGGTACCAATTGATCATTTACCAATTGATCACTGAGTGGATGTCCGCGAACGCGCCGTCCTCGCCCGCCGACGATGCCCACAGCGGGTAGCGCCGTGGTAGGTGAGGTGGCGGCGGGTGAAGCGGTGGCCGACGAAGGGCTGGTCGACGTGCACACGCACGCGATCGCGCCGTGGTTGCCCGATCTTGCCGGACGCGACGGCTGGCGGCGGTGGCCCTCCGTCGAGCGGCTCGGCGACGCTCGGGCGCGCATCCTCGTCGGCGGGACGCCGTACCGCGACATCGACGACCGCTGCTGGTCGGCGGATCGCCGGCTGGTCGACATGGACGTCGAGGGCGTCGCGGTGCAGGTGGTGTCCCCGGTTCCGATCACGTTCTGCCACGA
>NZ_CAAAFT010000211.1:4913-8017 GCF_900634765.1 Candidatus Protofrankia californiensis
CGGTGCCGCGGTTCTCGCGCGGTCGCAGAACGACTTCCTCGCCGCCCTGGTCGCCCAACGACCCGAGCGCTTCCGCGCGTTGGGTGCGGTGCCGTTGCAGGACCCCGACAGGGCGGTCGCCGAGCTGCATCGGTGCATGGAGGAACTGGGTTTCCTCGGCGTCGAGATCGGCACCCGGGTTGGCGAGGCCGAGCTGGGTGACCCCGAGTTCGACCCGTTCTTTGCCGCGGCCGAGGAGCTCGGTGCCCTGGTGCTGGTGCATCCCGCCGACTCGACCCTGGATCCGCGGCTTGCCCGGCTCGGGGTGGGCTTCGGCGCGGGAATGCCGTCCGAGACCGGGATCGCGATCGCCGGCCTGCTGGCCAGCGGCGCCCTGACGGGCCGGCCGGGGCTGCGGCTGTGTCTGGCGCACGGCGGGGGCTGCCTGCCGTGGCTGCTTCCCCGACTGGATCGGGGACGGCTGATCAGCGATCCGGCTTTCCCTCCCGACCAGTTACCGAGCACGCTGGCCCGTTCGCTGTACAGCGACTCACTGACCTACGACGTGGACAGCCTGCTGCTGGCGGTGGCGCGCTTCGGCGCCGAGCACGTCCTGCTTGGCACCGACTATCCCTTCGCGGCACGGGAGAGCCCTGCGGGCGCGGTGTTCGCCGAGCCGCACGAGCGACTGACCGCGCGCCTGCGGGCCGCCATCGGCCGTGGGAACGCGCTCGAGCTCACCGGCGCGGGCGGACGACGCGTACGGGCGAATCAGAGGAGTGAGGCATGGCAGAGTTTCTTGGGCTCGGGTTGACCCATTATCCGTTACTCGCCGGCACTGACGAGCACATGGCCGGGCTGCTGCGCTGGACGCTGCAGGATCCGGACATCCCCGCGGACAAGAAGGATCCGGCGTCCTGGCCGGAGCTGATGCGCCGGGAGTGGGCCGACGACGGGGGAGTCGCGGCCGCCGCCGGACACCGCCGCGAGCTGCGCGCGGGTCTTGCCCGCTGCCGCGCCGCGATCGACGCCTTCCGGCCGGACCTGCTCGTGGTGTGGGGCGACGACCAGTACGAGAACTTCCGCGAGGAGGTGGTGCCGCCCTTCTGCGTGCTGGCCTACGACGACACCGAGGTACACCCGTTCGCGCTGATGAACGAACGGGGCAGCCCGAACGCCTGGGGCCGGCCGGACGACATGACGTTCACCCTGCGTGCCGACGCCACGTCGGCCCGAGCGCTCGCCGACGACCTGCTCCAGGACGGTTTCGACGTCGCGTACTCCTACCGGAAGCGGGACGGCGCTCATTTTCCCCATGCGATCGTCAACACCCAGCTGTTCCTGGACTACGAGCATGCCGGTACCGAGTTCCCCTATCGAATGCTGCCGATCACGGTGAACTGTTACGGCCAGCATGCGATCGCCCGCAGGGGCGCACTGGCCCGGTTCGCTGAGATCCGTGACGAGCAACTCGACCCCATCGGCCCGTCCCCGGCGCGGTGCTTCGCTCTCGGCCGGGCCGTGGCGCGCGCGCTGCGGGCCGGCGACAAGCGGGTCGCCCTGGTGGCCTCGTCCAGCTGGTCGCACGCGTTCCTCAACGACGCCGACTGGCACCTACGTCCCGACACAGCGGCCGACCTGCGGCTCTATGAGGCGTTCGTGCGGGGTGACTACGCGACCTGGACCAGCGTCACCGGCGCGGAGATCGTCAAGGCCGGCCAGCACGAGATGCTCAACTGGTTCTGTCTGGCCGGCGCCATGGACGAACTCGGCATATCCCTGAGCTGGTCCACCTTCGTGGTCACCGACGTTTTCAACTCCAACAAATGTTTTGCGATCTTCGAGGGAAAGGTCGGTCTGTGAGCATGACGACGGTCACCGACGAGGCCACCGGGCGGACGGTCGACGCCGGGGGCATCCGGACGCATTATCACGACCTGGGTTCCGGGGATCCGGTGCTGCTGCTGCACGGATCGGGGCCAGGGGTCTCGGCGTGGGCGAACTGGCGCCTGACGATCCCCGCGCTGGCTCAGCAGTACCGGGTGCTGGCTCCCGACATCGTCGGATTCGGCCACACCGAACGGTCCGCCGACGTGCGCTACTCGCTGGCCACCTGGATCGACCACATCTGGGCGTTCATGGACGCGCTGGGGATCGAACGGGCTTCGGTGGTCGGCAACTCGCTGGGTGGACGGATCTCGCTGGGGATGGCCTCTGCGCACCCCGAACGACTGGCCAGGATGGTGCTCATGGGTGTCCCCGGCGTGGGGATGACGCCCACCGAGGGCCTGCGCGCCCTGCGGGAGTACGAGCCGTCGCTGGAGAACATGCGCCAGCTGTTGCTCGGCTGCTTCGCGGTCGACCCGACGATCATCACCGACGACCTGGTGCGGATCCGGCATGAGGCCAGCATCGCCCCGGGCGCCTTCGAGGCCTACCGTGACATGTTCTTCAGCCCCCGCCACGCCGGCAGCCAGCTCGCCATCGAGGCGGACGAGGTCGTCACCATCACCACCCCGACGTTGCTGGTGCACGGGCGCGAGGACAAGGTCGTCCCGGTCGACGTCGCCTGGAACATGGTCCGGCTGCTGCCCGACGCCGACCTGGCGGTCTTCGCCCGCTGCGGGCACTGGACGCAGATCGAGCGCGCCGACGACTTCTCCGATCTCGTGCGCCGCTTCCTGGCGCGTCCTTCCTCCACCCGTTCGTGACTTCTCGTTCGTGACTTTCCCACGGAGATGATCTCGTGACTTCCTTACCGAGGACACCGACGGCTCTGATCGACGCCACGCCCGCTTCCACGCCCGCTTCCAGGCCCGCTGCGAGCACACGGTTTCCGCTGGTTGCCGAGGACGCCGAACACCACCGGTTCCGCGTCCACCGCTCGACGATGACCTCGCCGGAGGTGTTCCGCGCGGAGCTGGAGCGGGTGTTCGGCCATTCGTGGCTCTACGTCGGTCACGAATCGGAGGTGTCCAACCCGGGCGACTACGTACGCCGGCCGGTCGGCGGCAGGCCGGTGTTCATGGTCCGTGGGGCCAGGACCGGCCGGGTACACGTCTTCCACAACACCTGCACCCATCGGGGTGCGGTGGTCTGCCGGCAGCAGGCCGGCAACGCCAAGG
>NZ_CAAAFT010000212.1:0-4562 GCF_900634765.1 Candidatus Protofrankia californiensis
GTCCGTGAGGCGGGTGCCAGTGTAGCCGTTCTGACGGAAGATCTTGGCTGCGGCGTCGAGGATGCGCTGTCGCGTCGCCGTGGCCTTCTTGCCCGGGTGGGTGCGCACCGTTGTCATCGCCGTTCCTCTCTGGTTGACTCCCCGATTCTAAACGTGATGTGAGAGGCAGCGGCTGCCTCCTCGACGGCTGGCTCGCGGTGGCACCGTCTGTCATAGGTCCGTCATGCGGTTGGCACTTGCGCTCCTAAACAAAATCTGCGTTCATTTAGACAGCAGCGGCACCGGGTCGAGGCGTCGACGGCAGTCAGGAGGCTCCATGGTCGACTTCGTGCGTCCTGAGGACGACTACTTCCACAAGGACTTGATGACGGACAGTCCCTTCTGGAACGAGAGCGCCTGGTTCCCGTTCTACGTCGCGGAGCGGAACCTCTCGGGCTTCGTCTACATGAACCACCGGCCGAACATGAACTTCTCCATGACGGGTGTGGCCCTCTGGGACCCGTCGGGCGAGCAGATGTACGACTGCCTCTACCACGACTGGTTGGAGTTTGCACCGCTCGACATCCGCAAGAACGAGACGGAGATGTTCGACTACAGCACGCCGAACGGACTCACCCTGAAGTGCGTCGAACCCCAGAAGACCTTCCTGATGCAGTACGACCGCGACGGCTGCCAGTTCGACCTGCGCTTCGACGCCACCATGGGCGTGGCCAACTCGGGCTTCCCGGACGGCTCGCAGGAGTGGGGGCCGCACCACTACGAGCAGGGCGGCCGGGTCAGTGGGAAGGTGTGGATCAACGGCGAGGAGATCGACATCGACTGCGGGTCCAACCGCGACCACAGCTGGGGGCCCCGCCTTTACAAGGACAACCCGCGTGGCGACTTTCCGTGGTTCAACGACGGGAAGGGCTTCGCCTTCCAGATGTACAACATAGGCACCGAGCCGCTGGCGACAGACCCGATCGAGGGCACGATCGAGCCGGCGATCACCGGATGGATCCAGAAGGACGACAAGGTCAGCCATGTCGTCTCCGGCACTCGGCAGGTCCTCGAACGGCGTCCCGACGGAGTGCCGTGGAAGCTGGCCATCGAGGGCACCGACGACATGGGGCGCACCATCCATGCGGAGGGCGAGTGCAAGAACGTCCTCAAGTGGGTGCCCTGGGCCCGCTATCTGCAGTACTGGTCGCTCTGCGAGTGGACCCTCGACGACGGGAGTAAGCAGTACGGCGAGGCGATCGAGTGGTTCCCTGGAATCCAGGCGCGTCGCTTCCTGCAGGGGTTGAGCCGATCATGATCGAGCTGCTGCAGGGCGTGCGCGTCATCGAGTGCGCGATGCTGCCGACCGGCGACCAGACCAGTCGCCTGCTCGGGGATCTCGGGGCCGACGTGATCAAGGTGGAGCGGCCGGGTTACGGTGACTACCTGCGCGAGCTTGGTGATCGGATTACGCCGCAGAACAGCGTCTTCCATCTGCTCTGTAACCGCAACAAGCGCAGCGTCACGATCGACCTGCGGCAGGACGAGGGGCGCGACCTGTTCTTCAGCCTGCTGGAGACGGCGGACGTCTTCGTGGACGGCTTCGCCGGCGATGCGTGCGAGGCTCTCGGGATCGGCTACGACGCTCAGCGCGCGGTCAAGCCGGACATCGTGTACTGCCAGGCAAGCGGCTTCGGGGCACGCGGGGCGTACAGCCAGATCCCCGTGCACGGCTACATGATGGGAGCGGTGGCCGGCCAGGAGCAGTACGAGGTCGACGAACAGGGCGTGGTGCACCAGGTCCTCAACCCTGAGGGGCTGTACTTCTCCGGGTCGATCGACGGGCCGCTGTCCACCGCCCTGTACGCCGCCCTCACGACGGTCGCGGCATTGCGGCGCCGAGACCAGACGGGCGAAGGGGCCCACATCGACGCGGCGGGCGCGGACGCGGTGCTGGCCAACCAGTGTCTGGACGCTGTGATGGCGTGGAACTCGACGCGCATCACGGATCGACGCAACCCGCCTCCGCCGGTAGGCATGGATCCGCACAAGCGACCCAAGTACACCTGGTACGCGACCAAGGACGATCGGATCGTGCTCCTCGCCGCCATCGAGCACAAGTTCTGGGACAACTTCTGCGTCGCTGTCGGCCGGGAAGACCTGCTGGACGTCAAGGACACCTCGTTCGCCGTCGACTTCGCCGACGGCGGCAAGGCTGATCTGCTGGACGAGCTCGTCCCTGTGTTCAAGGAGCGCACGCTCGCCGAGTGGATGGACATCGCGCGCGCACACGACATCCCCCTGTGCCCAGCGAACTCCAAGCAGGACACGCTCGATGATCCGCACCTGCGTGCCCGCGAGATCGTGCACGAGATGACGCACCCGGTCGCGGGCCCCTACACAAGCACAGGATGGCCGGCTCCGGTCTCGGGGCAGCCGTTCGACGTGGCCCGTCACGCCCCGGGGCTGGGTGAGCAGACCGACGAGATCCTGGCCGAGCTGGGTCTTACGGCTGAACGGATCACCCGCCTGCGTGAACGACGCGTGGTTTGAGGAGCATCCCGAAATGAAGCGGAGCGTCTTCCAGACGGAGCACAATCTGTTCCGCGACAGCTTCCGGCGCTTCCTCGACAAGGAGGTCGTGCCTCACCACCTGGAGTGGGAGCACGCCGGCATCGTGCCGCGCGAGCTCTTCCTGGCTGCAGGGGCGAACGGCTTCCTCGGTCTTGATGTCCCCGAGCGCTTCGGCGGGGGAGGCGTGACGGACTTCCGCTACAACGTCGTCATGCACGAGGAGGTGCAGGCTGCGGGCGTCAACGCGTCGGGACTGGGGCTCTCCTTGCACAACGACACAGCTGTGCCTTATCTACTTCAGCTGGCCAACGACGAGCAGGCTGAGCGCTGGTTCCCGAGGCTGGTCACGGGCGAGTTGATCACGGCGATCGCCATGACGGAGCCGGGAACCGGCTCGGACCTGGGCGCAGTGCGCATGTCGGCTGTGCGAGATGGTGACGACTACGTCGTCAACGGTTCGAAGACGTTCATCACCAACGGCATCAACGCCGACCTCGTCATTGTCGTCGTGAAGACCGATGCCACTGCGGGCGCGCGCGGCCTGAGCCTGCTGGTGGTGGAGCGCGACACCCCGGGCTTCGCGCGCGGGAAGAACCTGGACAAGATAGGCATGCACGCCCAGGACACCGCAGAGCTGTTCTTTGCCGAGGCGCGCGTCCCCGTCGCGAACCTGCTCGGCCAAGAGGGAAAGGGCTTTGGCTACCTCAGCAAGAACCTCCCTCAAGAACGCCTGGCCATTGCCACGATCAGCGTCGCCGCGGCACAGGCGGCGCTCAACTGGACGCTCGAGTACGTGCGTCAGCGCTCGGCTTTCGGGCAGCCCATCGGCTCCTTCCAGCACAGCCGCTTCACCCTCGCCGAGGCGGCGACCGAGGTGAGCGTGGCGCAGGCCTACGTCGACCGCTGCCTCGAGGCACACGTCGCTGGTGAGCTCACGGCCGAGGAGGCAGCCATGGCGAAGTGGTGGTGCTCCGATATGCAGAACCGCGTCGTCGACCACTGCCTCCAGCTACACGGTGGCTACGGCTACATGACCGAGTACCCCATCGCGCGAGCGTTCGTCGACGCACGCGTCCAGAAGATCTACGGCGGCACCAACGAGATCATGAAGGAAATCGTCGGCCGCTCTCTCGGGCTGTGAGGAGCACGCTGTGCCCATGACCGTGCCGCAGGTCGTCACACGCGACAACCTTCCGCAGTGTGTCCGTGTTTACGAGGTGGGCGCGCGTGACGGTCTTCAGAACGAGAAGCAGGTCATCCCCACGGTGGTGAAGGCTGAGTTCGTCGAGCGGCTCGTGGCTGCCGGCCTGCGGACCGTGGAAGCGACGAGCTTCGTGCATCCAAAGTGGGTGCCACAGCTGGCAGATGCTGAGGATCTCATCGACCGCCTACAGCCGGTGGACGGGGTGCGTTATGTGGTCCTCGTGCCGAATGTCAAGGGCTTGCAGCGGGCCCTCGATCGGGGTGTGCGAGATATCGCGATCTTCGCCTCGGTCACCGAGACGTTCTCGCGGCGCAATCTCAACCGCAGCGTCGCTGAGTCGATCGAGATGTTCGCGCCGGTTGTGGAGCGGGCACGCGCAGCCGGAGCCGGTGTGCGTGCATATGTGTCCATGGTCTGTGGCGACCCATGGGAAGGGAAGGTGCCTGTGACGCAGGTCGTCGACGTGGCGACGCGCCTTGTGGCGCTGGGCTGCACGGAACTCTGCCTCGGCGACACGATCGGGGTGGGGACCCCCGGCCACGTGCGCGCCCTCGTGCGCGCCCTCGTCGCCGCGGGGATCGAGCTGGACCAGCTTGGTGTGCATTTCCACGACACCTACGGACAGGCGCTCGCCAACGTCCTGGCGGCGCTCCAGGAGGGCGTCACGACGGTCGACAGCTCCGCGGGCGGCCTGGGTGGCTGCCCCTACGCCGAGAGCGCGACGGGCAACCTCGCCACCGAGGATCTGCTCTGGCAGCTGCACGGGCTCGGCATCGAGACCGGCGTCGACCTGCACGCGCTCGTG
>NZ_CAAAFT010000213.1:0-1015 GCF_900634765.1 Candidatus Protofrankia californiensis
AATGGGGCTTTCGGTTCGCCGCCATCCCGGCCGACGCCGAGCCGGAACGCGTTCTCGAACGCCTTTCTTCGCTACGGCGCAACGGCTCGTCGCAAACGAAGGAGCCCGGGTGAGACCTGCTGCCGCCCATGGCAAAACTCGACATGGCTGGCAGGTTGCCACCAAACGACGCCGGAGCACTCGATTTCCTGGCCGTTCCTGCCTCCGGCTTCGCGGTCGGTGGCACGTTACTTCCCGAGTTCTTCTGACAGTGACACAGATTGCCTCCGTCGCGGTGCGAGGGCGACAACCACACCAACACGAAGGAGACAAAAATGGACGGCAAGGACGAGTTCCGCCTCGACGGCAAGGTGGCGCTGGTCACGGGTGGCGCCCGCGGCATCGGCGCCGAGTCTGCGCGGGTTCTCGCAGCCGCGGGTGCCAGCGTGCTGGTGACGGATGTACTGAGTGCTGTCGGGAAGGAAACCACTGAAGCGATCAGCGCAGCCGGTGGCACGGCCGCCTACCGGGACTTGGACGTCACCCGCGAGGAAGAGTGGGTGGCCACGGTCGAGGAGACGGTCGCGACCTTCGGCGGCTTCGATGTGCTGGTGAACAACGCCGGCATCGAGGTGGTGAAAGAGATCGCCGACACGTCGCATGACGAATTCCGTCGTATCACGGCCGTCAACGTCGATGGCGTCTTCTTAGGCTGCAAGCACGCGGTGATCGCTATGCGCCCTGGCGGGCGTGCCGGGCGGGGCGGGTCGATCATCAACATCTCCTCCGTCGCCGGCATGATCGGCGTACCTTGGCTGTCCGCCTACGGGGCCACCAAGGGCGCGGTGCGTAAACTGACCAAGGATGTGGCGGTGGAATGCGGGCGACTGGGCTACGGCATCCGCTGTAATTCCATTCATCCGGGCGTCGTGGAAACCGTCCTGGCGGAGTCGTTCTTCCGCAAGAACCAGGCTCTAACCGGCGCGGCAAGTCTCGACGACGTCAAGTCCGCATTCACCGCGGTTCATCCGATCGG
>NZ_CAAAFT010000213.1:1453-2722 GCF_900634765.1 Candidatus Protofrankia californiensis
CGGACGTCACGGCGTTCATGGAATGGCTGCGCGCCAAGCGTGGCGTCGAATGTGCTGATTACCGTGCGCTTTGGCGCTGGTCCGTGAGCGACGTGGCTGTGTTCTGGGAGTCGCTGTGGGACTACTTCGGTATGGAGTCGCCGACACCGTACCGCGCCGTTCTGGAAAACCCAGTAATGCCTGGGGCCCGATGGTTCCCCGGGGCGCGGGTCAATTTCGCCGAACAGCTGTTGCGCCAGGCGCGGCCCGGCGAAACCGCCTTGTACCACCTTTCTGAATTGGCTGAGCTGCAGAGCATGACCTGGGACGAACTGGGCAGGCAGGTGCGCTGTGTCGCGACATGGCTGCGGGAGCTGGGGGTACGTCCGGGCGACCGGGTAGCTTCCTACCTGCCCAACGTGCCGCAGACTGTGGTTGCCATGCTGGCGACAGCGGCCGTTGGCGGCATCTGGTCGAGTTGCTCGCCGGATTTCGGGGTGAAAAGCGTCCTGGATCGCTTCTCGCAAGTTCGCCCCAAGGTGGTGTTCGCGGTCGACGGCTATCGGTACGGTGGCAAGGACTTCGATCGTCGCCCAGAAACCACGGAAATCGTCGCGGGATTGCCCGATCTGGAAACGCTCGTCTATCTGCCCTATCTAGACCGTGGCGATAGCGGGATCCAGGTTCCGGGCAAGGTCCGGGTCGCACTCTGGGATGAGCTGGTGCCGGCAGGCCAGGACAGGCCGGAATTCACGTTTGAGGCGACACCGTTCGAGCATCCGTTGTGGATCGTTTACTCCTCGGGGACGACGGGGCTGCCCAAGCCCATCGTCCACAGCCACGGCGGCATTACCCTGGAGATGCTCAAGCTCTCCCACTTCCATTTCAACCTCAAGCCGGGCGGCGTCATGTTCTTCCACACCACCACCGGCTGGGTGATGTGGAATATCGTCGTTGGTTCGTTACTGTCGGGCGCTGCCGCGGTGCTCTACGACGGCAATCCAGCCTATCCCGACACGGACGTCCTGTGGCGCATGGCCGCCGAAAGCGGGACCACATTTTTCGGGGTCAGTCCAACCTATGTTGGCCTCATGCAGAAGAATGGGATTCATCCAAGGGAGAGATACGACCTTTCTCGCATCGAAGGTGTTCTCCTCGGCGGTTCGCCGGTCACGCCGGAGTCGATGGTCTGGTGTTACGAGAACATCCATGGCGATCTGTGGTTGACCTCTCAGAGCGGCGGCACTGATGTGGCGTCCGGCTTCGTCGGTGCATCGCCGACTCTGCCGG
>NZ_CAAAFT010000213.1:3101-6192 GCF_900634765.1 Candidatus Protofrankia californiensis
ACCTCTCAGAGCGGCGGCACTGATGTGGCGTCCGGTTTCGTCGGCGCATCGCCGACTCTGCCGGTCTACGCCGGTGAAATTCAGACGCCGATGCTGGGGGTGGATGTCCAGGCCTATAATGACGCGGGCGAGCCGCTCATCGACGAGGTCGGCGAGCTGGTTGTCGGCCAGCCGATGCCTTCGATGCCCCTATATTTCTGGAACGATCCAGACAACCAACGTTACCGCGAATCCTACTTCGAGGTCTTTCCAGACAAGTGGCGGCACGGGGATTACCTGAAGATTAATTCGCGTGGCGGCTGCTACATATATGGGCGCTCGGACTCGACCCTCAATCGCTTCGGCGTGCGTATCGGCACAGCCGAAATCTATCGTTCGGTCGAGGCATTGGAAGGCGTGGACGATAGCTTGATTGTCTGTTTGAATCTGTCGGACGGGCGTTTCTTCATGCCGCTGTTCGTGAAGCTGAAGCCAGGCTTCGTGCTCGACAAGGTGATGGAACAAAATATCTGTGACCGCCTTCGCAGCGAGTATTCACCTCGCCACGTGCCGGACCGCATCTATGCCGTGGAAATGATTCCCTACACTCTGACCGGAAAGAAGATGGAGGTGCCGGTGCGCAAACTGCTACTTGGTGTTGCACCAGAAAAGGTCGCCAACCGGGATTCAATGGCCCGGCCGGAGGCTTTGGATTACTACATCCGTTTTGGCCGGGAACGCCGCGACTATACGTTTTGATCCCACCGGAGCTCTGCCTGTTATAGTGTTCTAATTCGGTGTTCGGGAAATGATGGGCACTTCAACGAAAACGAGGAGGCGAGATGGACGTAGGGCTCTTCCACATCAACGCCAGCCACGACAGCGATCCAGCGGTGGTGGCAAAACGGGCCGAGGAGTTAGGCTTTGAGTCGTACTGGCTGCCTGACCACACGATCATCCCGGTCGATCGAGCGGTCCTTTACCCTGCGACACCTCCGGGCGGGGAGGAACCGGAGTATGTCTTTCGCTGCGCCGACCCGCTCATCGCCCTGGCACGCGCCTCGGCGGTAACCACACGACTCAAGCTCGGGACAGGTATCTGCCTGGTCGCCGAGCGCAATCCGCTCCTGCTCGCGAAGCAGATCGCCTCGCTCGACAACATGAGCGGCGGACGGGTCCTCGTGGGGATCGGCGGGGGCTGGAGCCCCGAGGAGTGCACGATCATGGGCGGGGACTTCGATCACCGCTGGACGCAGATCAAGGACCACGTGGCGGCGATGAAGGTGCTCTGGCGGGACGATCCCTCGGAGTACCACGGCCGCTATGTCGACTTTCCCGCGGTGCGTGCTCTCCCGAAGCCGGTCCAAAGGCCACACCCGCCGCTCCTCTTGGGCGCCATCGCCAACCCTCGCTCGCACAGGCGTGTCGTGGAATGGGCTGACGGTTGGATGCCACTCGTCCAGAGCATCGACGAGTTTGCTGAGGGTGTGGCGCGGATCAAGCAGGTCGCCGAGGACAGTGGGCGTGACCCGGCGACGATCGACTTCACCGTGGTCGGCCTCGCGGGGCAGTTCAGGAACACCGAGGACCACCGCGCGCTGGAGAAGATCGGATGCAACCGCGTCATCGTCTGGATCAAGGCAATGGACAACGACGGGATGCTGGCTGAGATCGAGGAGTTGGCCGCCGAGCTGATATCCGAGCCTGCGCACGAGCAAGTTCAGCTGGCATAACCTATGCGGCGTTGAGCTGTTCAGTTCAACCCCTCAAAGGACCGTCGCACTCCGGCTCCTGACATGAAGGGGACGCTGATGACCTACCGATCACCGTGGATGACCGAGGAGCTTGAACAGCTCCAAGACCTCACCCGCACCTTCCTGGCCAAGGAATCTGAACCCAACCACGAGCGGTGGACCGAGCAGCACGCGGTCGACCGCGAGTTCTGGAACAAGGCCGGCGAGATCGGCCTGCTGTGCATCAGCTGCCCCACCGAGTACGGCGGCGGTGGCGGTACGTTCGCGCACGAGGCTGTGGTGTTGCGCGAGCAGGGCTACATCGCCGACGACTGCTGGTCCTACCAGGTGCACAGCCCGATCGTCGCGCACTACATCAACGCCTACGGCAGCCACGAGCGGAAGCAGCGCTGGCTGCCCAAACTGGCCTCCGGCGAGTTCGTCGGCGCGATCGCGATGACCGAGCCCGGCACCGGCAGCGACCTGCAGGCGGTGCGCACCACCGCACGCCGTGACGGCGACCACTACGTAATTAACGGTGCGAAGACGTTCATCACCAACGGCACCCACTGCGACCTGGTGATTATCGTCGCTCGCACCTCCGACGCCCCCGGCAGCAAGGGCCTGTCCTTGATCGTCGCCGAAACGTGCGACCTTGACGGGTTCGAACGCGGCCGGGTGCTGCAGAAGATCGGCGCGATGGGCACCGACACCCGCGAGCTGGCCTTCACCGACATGCGGGTGCCGGCGGAGAACCTGCTCGGCGACCAGGAGGGGCAAGGATTCGTGCAGCTGATGCGGCAGCTGCCGCAGGAACGGTTGTCCATCGCGGTGCAGGCCGCAGCCGCCGCCGAACACGCCGTCGACCTGGCCATCGCCTACGCCAAGGTGCGCACGGCGTTCGGCAGGACGCTTCTGGAGTTCCAGAACACCCGGTTCGTGCTCGCCGAGTGCCGTACCGAGGCACTGGCGCTGCGTACCTTCATCGACCACTGTATCGCCGAGCATGTGGCCGGCCGGCTCGACGGCGCAACCGCATCCATGGCCAAGTACCTGGCCACCGACAAGGAGTGCGAGATCGTCGACCGCTGCCTGCAGATCTTCGGCGGCTACGGCTACATGACCGAGTACCCCATCGCCCGAATGTACGCCGCCGCGCGCGTTCAGAAGATCTACGGTGGCACCAACGAAATCATGAAGGAGCTCATCGCCCGCTCCCTCTGACCGGCAAGAGACCAACCACGTTCCGAGCAGGAGCGGTAACGATAAAGCAAGGCCATTGCGGCTGACCCTCGCGCGGACCTGCTGGGAGATGTTATCCGGCGCACAAAATGGTAGTGTTCGTTCCTGGCGCGTTGCCTCGCCGAACTGTTCCCGGT
>NZ_CAAAFT010000214.1:0-43341 GCF_900634765.1 Candidatus Protofrankia californiensis
CCACCGAACGGCCGGGCGTCGACCCACCGCCGAACGGCACCGCGAACAACCAGGGGCTGTTGCCCGACTTGGGCCTGCCAGGCCTGGGTGGTCTGCTCGTCCCGCCGTCTGGAGGTAAATGATGAGGCGGCTGCTGTGCTGGCCCGTCCTTGCCGTGACCGTGGGCCTCGTGCTTACCGGTTGTAATTATCAGGGGCTCAACGACTTCACCCTGCCTGGTTCGGAAGGCTCGCGGCCGGGCTCCTACGAGGTGAAGCTCGAGATGGCCGATGTCGGCGATCTGGTGCCCAACAACCCGGTCCGGCTGAACGACATCAGCGTGGGGACGATCAAGTCCATCCAGCTCGACGGGTGGCACGCCCTCGTCACGATCAGCCTCAACCCGGACGTGGTGCTGCCGGCGAACGCGACGGCTCGGGTGGGTCAGGCCAGCCTGCTGGGCGCGAAGTACATCGAGCTCGACCGTCCCGCGGACGGTGAGACCGGCAGGCTCGCGCCGGGTTCGACCCTCGGGCTCGCCCAGACCGGGAAGTACACCGGCACCGAGGACCTCTTGGCCTCGGTCGCGATGCTGCTCAACGGCGGCGGGCTCGCGCACCTCAAGACGATCACCACGGAGTTGAACCGGGCGCTCGGCGGACGAGAACCGCAGTTCCGTGATCTGCTCACCCAGCTGAACACGTTCGTCACCGGGCTCGACAAGCAAAAGGACGACATCGTCCACGCGATCGACGGGCTCGACCGGATGGCCGGCAACCTGGCGTCCTACAACGGGCAGATCCAGTCCGCGCTCGATAACCTGCCCCCCGCGCTCGACGTGCTGAACCGGGAGCGGGTCAACCTGGTCAACACCCTGCAGTCGCTGTCGAACTTCGGCGGCGCCGCGCACGACGTGATCAGCCGGGGCGGCGACGCGCTGGCCCAGAACATCGACAACATAGGGCCGCCGCTGAAGGGGCTCGCCGACGCGGGCCAGTCCCTGACCAATTCCCTGGACATGATCGGGACCGCCTTGTTCCCGCTCAAGACGTTCGGCGACGTCATCAAGGGCGACTTCATCAACTTCTACATGACCCTCGACCTCAGCCTCGGCACACTCGACCGCAACTTCCTGACCGGCACGCCGTTCGCGGGCCAGCTGGGCAACATAGAGAAGTTGCTTGCGGCTGGGATGGGGGTGGCCGGCCAGGCGGTGAACCCGCTGACGGCGCCGGTCCTGCCGAACGGCGTCCCCGGCGTCACCGGACCGGCGCTCGAAGGCGGCACCAATCCGGTACCGCCGGATCAACGTGGGGCGGAACCGGCCAGGCCGCCGGCCCCGTCTTCGGCGACACCGCCCCCAACACAGCAACCGAACAGCGGCCTCGGAGGTCTCCTCGGTGGGCTCTTGGGTGGGGGAGCAGGCTGATGATCACTAGATTCGTGCGTGTCCAGCTTGTGGTGTTCACGATTCTCACCCTGGTTGCGATGCTAATGATCACCTTGGTATACGTTCGGGTTCCGACGCTCCTGGGCGTTGGCCAGATCCAGGTGACGGCCGACTTCCCGTCGACCGGAGGCCTCTATCCCAACGCGAACGTCACTTACCGCGGCTATACCGTCGGCAAGGTCAAGAAGATCGACCTCGTCCCGACGGGAGTCCGGGCGACGCTGTCCATCGATGAGGACAAGGCACCGCCGCGCGACAGCCGGGTCGAGGTGCACAGCGTCTCGGCGATCGGCGAGCAGTACGTCGACTTCGTCCCGACCGCGCACCCCGGCCCTCCGATCCGGTACGGAGATCGGATCGACATGCGGCAGACCAGCATCCCGTCCCCGATCGCGTCCGTGCTCGACGGCGTGGACGACCTCGTCACGTCGCTGAACCCGCACAGCCTCACCACCGTGCTCGACGAGGCCGCCGCGGCATTCGACGGGCTTGGTCCGGATCTCGGGCGGCTGTCCGACAACACCAAGAAACTGCTGGATGCCGCGAACGCCAACTACGAGCCGACCCGTCAGTTGATCCAGAACGTCCCGGCTCTGCTGGACGCCATCCGGCAAAGCGACCCGTCCATCCGGCAATGGGCAGGGGACCTGTCGTCGTTCACCGGGACGCTTGCAAAGGACGACCCGCAGATCCGGGCGATGCTGGCGAGCGTGCCCTCAGCGGCCGGGCGGGCAGGCGACCTTCTCCAGGAGCTGAGCCTGACCACGCCGACCCTACTCAGCAGCAGCGACGTGCTGGCCAAGCTGGCGAAGGCCTACCACGCTCCCATCGAGCAGATCCTCGTCGTGTTTCCGCTGCTGACAGTCGAGAACCTCACGACGGCCCCCGAGTACCTCTCGCCCGGGGTCTTCAAGTTCAACCTTGAGACCGACGTCAACCCGCCGGTGTGTATGGACGGGTGGATACCGGAGGGCCAGCCGGGCGGTCCGCGTCCGTCGAGCGTCATCAGCGATGAAGAGCTGCCTGCGAACTCGTACTGCAAGCTGCCCCAGAATGACCCGCGAGTGGCGCGGGGAGCGCGCAACCTGCAGTGCTTCGAGCCGGGTTCTCCGCCTGGACGGCGGGCAGGGACGATCCAGGAGTGCCGGGGCGACGGCGAAAAGCCGGTTACGGGGAAGGGCGTGTTCGTTCCCGGTGAGACCGGTCTCGGCGGGATCACCATTCTCGAGGGTCCCCTCACGGTGCTCGGGGCCGTCGGATCACCACCGCCCCAGCAGAGGGAGTTGACATGGCAAGGACTACTGATCGCTCCGGCCGAGCAGTGACGTTGTTGACCCACGACGAGCCGGCGGCCCCGGCGGAGCACGATGCCGAGGCGCCCGCCGAAGATACGGCGGAGAGCAAGCCCAGGTCCAAGACCAAGGACGTGGAGACCGAGGATGAGGCCCGGACACTCACCGAAGAGCAGCCGGAGGAGGCATTCGCGGGCGACGAGGGTGGCGGCGAGTTCTCAGACCAGGACGATCCGGACTCGGTGACGCCGGCATCCGCGGCCAAAGGATTGCATCCGCCCAAGCGGGGGGGCGTGTTCCGGATAGCGTTGGTGGCATTGTCGGTGCTCGTTGTCGCGCTTGTGGCGGCCACGGTCGTGTTCGGCCTGCGCTGGCAGAACGACCGCGCCGCTGATGCCCGCCGCAACGATGCTGTGGACGCCGCCCGTCAGGTGGCGCTGAACCTGACGTCGATCAACTTCAACACCGCGGACGCGGACGTCAACAGGCTCATCTCGGGCGCGACCGGCGACTTCCGTAATCTGTTCACCCAGAACCTCGATTCCTATGTTGATGTGGTCAAGCAGAACCAGGTCGTCACGACCGGCCAGGTCACCGAGGCCGGCGTGCAGGACATCAATGGGAACACCGCACACATCATTCTGGCCGTGCAGTCCACCGTGCGGAACACGGCGGTGCCGAACGGCGAGGTCAGGACCTACCGAATGGCGCTGCAGATGGAACATCACGGCAACGGATCCTGGCTGGTCTCACGAGTGGATTTCGTGCCGTGAGGGCCCTACGGAAGGTGGCGTCGGTAATCGCCCGGATGGTCGAGACGCTGGGACGCGGCATGATTGGAGTCCCCCGGGCGATCTGGCGAACCGCGCATCGGTATCCGCGAACGGCTCTCATCGGGCTCGGGTCGCTCACGGTCGTACTCGCCGCTGGGCTGGTCATCCTGGTGCTGGTGACCGGTCGGCACACCACGATTGAGCAGGCCAGGGCGGATGGCAAGACGACCGGTGAGAAGATGGTTGTGACCCTGCTGTCCTACGACTACCGTTCTTCGGCTTCCGACCTCGGAAAACGTGACAATCTGCTGACTGGGCACTTCAAGGACGAATACGCCGCGCTCATGCGGGACACCGTTATACCGGCTGCGGTCAAGCAGCAGGTGACGACCCAGACGAGCATCGCGACGTCCTCGGTCGTCTCCGCTGACGGTCCCGACAAGGTGACCCTGCTGCTCTTCCTCAACCAGACTACGCAATCGGCGGCCAGTAAGGATCCTGTGCTCAACGGCAGCCGGGTCCGGATGATCCTCCAACGGGTCGGTGGGCAGTGGCTGGTCGCCGAGCTCACCCCGGTGTGAACGCCGACGTTCATCGTGCAGGACCACGTACAGGAGGATCGATGGCCGGTGTTGAGGTCGAAATCAAGAACCTGAGCAAGTCATTCGGCAAGGCGAACATCTGGAGTGATGTCACGCTGACCCTGCCCCCTGGCGAGATCAGTGTGCTGCTCGGGCCGTCGGGCACCGGCAAATCGGTGTTGCTCAAGTCTATCATCGGTCTGCTGAAGCCCGAACAAGGCAGCATCGTCATCCACGGCACCGATCTGATCCGGTGCTCCGAGAATCGGCTTTATGAGCTGCGCAAGCTTTTCGGCGTGCTGTTCCAGGACGGTGCGCTGTTCGGTTCCATGGACGTCTACGACAACACCGCGTTTCCGTTACGAGAGCACACCCGTAAGTCCGAGTCCGAGATCCGCAGGATTGTTATGGAGAAGCTCGAGTTGGTCGGGCTCACGGGTGCGGAGAACAAGCTCCCGGGAGAAATCTCCGGCGGTATGCGCAAGCGCGCCGGTCTGGCCAGAGCGCTCGTGCTCGATCCGGAGATCGTGCTCGTCGACGAACCGGACTCGGGGCTCGACCCGGTTCGTACAGCCTATCTTAACCAGCTCATCGTCGACCTGAACACTCAGATGGATTCGACGTTCCTGATCGTCACGCATCACCTGGGTACGGCGCGGCAGCTGCCGGACAACATCGGGATGCTGTTCCGCCGCAACCTCGTGATGTTCGGGCCCCGCGAGGTGTTGCTGACCTCGGAGGAACCCGTGGTCCAGCAGTTCCTGCAGGGCCGCCGGGTCGGGCCCATCGGGATGTCGGAGGAGAAGGACTCTGCACAGATGCAAGCTGAGATGGCGCAGCTGCGCAAGCAGGGAGCTGAGGCACGGGACGACATCTCGTTCGTCGATCCGCAGTACGAGCCAAGTGCAGGCCTACCCGAGCGGCGCGCCGTCCAGCGGCGCAAGGACCGGGTCATGAAGATGCTGCACACCCTGCCGCTGAAGGCGCAGCAGGCCATTCGCGAGTCCCTGACGGAGGCCGATCACGTTCGTTACGAAATCCCGTGGAATCCAGGCTCCACCGAAGTCATCAACATGCACAGGCCGTTCCCGATCCAGTGAACGGGCGTCCGACCTCCGAAGGAGGTGCGCCGGTGGGTGCAGGGATGACGAGCTCGATCCTGCGTGCGGCACTCGGCACGACAATGATCGCGCACGGAGCCAAGCATGGCCGGACGATCGAGGGGACCGCGGGCTGGTTCCAGCTGATCGGGTTCCGCGAGCCGGAGCTGCAGGCACGGCTGTCCGCCGCGGTGGAGGCTGGCGCCGGCCGGCGTGAGAGGTGGCGCCGATGAACAGACAGCGAGGTCAGACGACATGACGACGTCGCTGCACCCAGCAGAACAGGCGTTTCCTGCCCGCGACCACGTGGTGACCCCAGCCATCCTGGAACGACACGCTGCCGAGCAGCCAGATGCGCTCTGCGTGCTCGGCCCCGATGACGAGCGATGGACTTGGGAGCAGGCGCTTGATGAAGCCTACCGGTCGGCGACGGCACTGGCAGCACGTGGAGTCGGCCGTGGTGAGCACGTTCTGCTCTTTCTTCCGAACGGGCTCGACTGGCTGCGCGCCTGGTGGGGGATCAGCGCCTTGGGCGCGGTGATGGTGACCGTGAACGTCGCCTACCGTGGGGAGAGCCTCCGGCATGTCTGCGCCGAGTCGGGCGCTTCGGTGATCGTCACCGACGGTGTCCTCGGTGAGCGGCTGGTCGGGCTCGGGCTTGACCTCATCCCGGTGTCCCCTGCTGAGCTGCGCGCCGGGACCGTCACGGAACCCGTGCTCGACCCGCCCCTCGAGCCCTGGGACGTGCACGCCGTGAACTTCACCTCCGGCACGACCGGTCCGGCCAAAGGCGTCCTGACCCCGTATCTCGCCACGTACATGGGCGGGGTCAACGCTATGGGCGAGGCCGGTGGTCTGAACGCCGCCGATCGCTGGCTGGTCGACACTCCGCTGTTCCACGTCAGCGGACAGATGACCGCACTGGTCTGCCTTTCCGCAGGGGCGAGTATGGCCGTGCGGGAGCAGTTCGCCGGTTCCCGCTACTGGGATGTCGTCGCGGAGACCGGGGCCACCCATTCGTTGCTTGTCGGCACCATGGCGGCGTTCCTGCTGTCTCGGGAACCGAGCGCGGCCGAGCGAGCGCATCGGCTGCGGGTAGCCGTGCTGGCCCCGATGGTCGCCGACCCCGTCGCGTTCCGCGCACGGTTCGGGGTGGCACAGCTGTGCTCCGTCTACGGTCAGACAGAGATCAGCTCACCGCTGCTGGTGCTGCCCGGGGCCGAGATCGTGTCGGGCAGCGTCGGGCGGCCACGGCCCGGCGTTGAGCTGCGTATCGTCGATGAACACGATCTTCCGGTGGCCATCGGTGAGATAGGCGAACTGGTGGTCCGCACGGACCGGCCATGGGAGATGAACGTCGGTTACTTCCGGCGGCCCGAGGCCACGGTGGCGGCTTGGCGCAACGGCTGGTTCCACACCGGCGATGCGTTCCGACGCGATCAGGAAGGCAACTACTTCTACGTCGACCGCATGCGCGACACCCTGCGGCGGCGGGGCGAGAACATCTCCAGCTTCCAGGTGGAGGCCGAGGTGATGGCGCACCCGGATGTCCTTGAGGTCGCGTGCGTCGGCGTGCTGGCGGAGTTCGGCGAGCACGAGGTCAAGGTCTTCGTCGTCCCTGTCGAAGGTCGCGCTGTCGATCCAGCTGACTTGATTGGCTTCCTCGTTCCGCGGCTGCCGCGGTTCATGATCCCGAGGTTCGTCGAAGTGGTTGCCGAGCTGCCGAAGACCCAGACACTGCGGGTGCGGAAGTTCGAGCTGCGTGACAGGCCGAACACGGAAGCGACGTGGGATCGCGAGGCGGCGGGCGTCGCCCTGCCCCGCTGATCCCACCGTGGAACGGTTCAACCGGATCATGCTCGAGGAATGGGCCTACGCACGCGTCCACACCAGCGAGACCGAACGCCGTGCTGCGCTGCCCGGCTGGCTGCACACCTACAATCACCAGCGCTGCCACACCGCGCTCGGAGGTCATCCGTCCGCCAGCCGTGTCCCCAACCTCACGGGACAGAATAACTAGAGCGCCGGTCATGTAACCATGCGTGGCTTGGCGAACGGTGACATGCGTCGATGAGTGCCGGCCATCGAGAAGATCGGCGCGACTTTGTCGATGTGTACGCTAATTTGGCCGACAAGGCGTGCACACCGACAAAATCGTTTGGATCATGGTCCGTGCGGGTAATTGTGGGTGGGCTCCGCACTACTTGACCGGTGCTCTAGGCGCCCAGCCCGAGGGCCGCCGCGAGCAGCTCGCGGTGTGCGGACGGGCTCCCGAGAAGGGCTTCGGACCCCTTGGCGCGCTTGAGGAACAGGTGCGCGTCGTGCTCCCAGGTGAAGCCGATGCCTCCGTGTACCTGCACGTTGGTCGACGCGGCACGGGCGAAGACCTCAGAGCAGTGCGCTCGGGCCAGGCTCGCGACTTCGCCAAGGTCCTCGCCGGCCACCCACGAGGTGAGCGCCAAGAGCACCGCGGAGCGGGCGGTCTCGACCTCGAGGAGAGTGTCTGCGAGCCGGTGCTTCACCGCCTGGAAGCTCCCTATGGCCCGCCCGAACTGCTCTCGCACCCCGGCGTACGCGACGGCCATGTCGAGGCATCGCTGCGCACCGCCGAGCTGTTCCGCGGCGAGCAGGACGGCAGCCTGTTGCAGCGCACGGCGCAGCACCGGCCCAGCCTCGCCCTCCTCACCGACCAGGCGCCCAGGGGCGTCCCGCAGTTCGATGCTGGCCAGAGCGCGCGTCGCGTCGAGGGTGGGCAGCCGACGGCGCCGGACCTCGTCGACGTCAGCGCTGACGACGAACAGCGACAGGGCAGACGGGTCATCGGGCCGCGCTGCGGTCACCACGATCAGATCTGCCGTCGCGCCGTCGACGACCAGCGCCTTGGTGCCGCTCACACGGGCGCGCTCGCCGTCGGGACGCCACGTGGTCGTCGCTGTGGCGCCGTTCCAGCTCCCACCCGGCTCAGCGTGAGCAAGGGCTGCCGTCTGCTCACCACTAGCCAGCTGGGGCAGGACATCGTCCAGCTCGTCCCGCGTCCTGGCCAGCAGTAGGGCGCCGGTGGCGAGGCAGGCGCTCGAGAAGAACGGGCCGTTGTAGAGACCGGCGCCCAGCTGCTCCAGCACCACCGCGAGCTCGACGGGCCCATACCCCATACCGCCGTGCTCCTCGGGGACGGCGAGCGCAGGGAGTCCGAGCTCCTTGGACATCTGCTGCCAGACCGTCGTGTCGTGGCCGCCGTCGTCGAGGAACGGCCGGAGGTGCGACAGCGGCGCGCGTTCGGCGACGAAGCGCCGCACGAGCTGAGCAAGCTCCTCCTGCTCGGCGGTAAAATTGATCATAGCGTCTCCCTGATGGCGCTGAGAGCGGCTCCTACGAGCCGGACGACGTAGAAGCTGCGGTCCTGACCGGTGAACCAGGCCTTGCTGCGTGCGGGGATCCAATGGGGCTCTGCTGTGCTATAGCCGCTCCTGGTCCCGCACCAGGACGCCGGAGCCAGGTGCCTGTCACCGTCATCGGAGCTTGTGCCAGCGGCAGGCGGGAGCGCAAGGGCGGTTAGTCGAACGCGTGAGGCATGGGTGCGGGCCTCCATGATGACCTCCGGCGACGCGTTGACGTCGAATCGAATTCATAGTAGAAAGTGTTCCTGAAACATACGGCCTTGCCGTATACCCCGCAACGGCCAGCGAAGGCGCTCCGAGGAGCGCTGTCTGGAGGAGCGTGACGATGGAAGCCGGCGCGGACGACGTTGAGATCGTCACTCGTTTCACAAGCTGCCTCGCGGTAGGGGATATCGAGACCTGCCTGTCGCTCGTGGCCGACGACTTGCTCTTCTCCGAGGCGTCGAGTCTGGCCTTTGGCGGTGACTGGGAGGGTAAGGATGGGCTCGTGGGGGTGCTGCGCGCAGTCGGGCGCGACTACCGGGTACGCCTCGACGCTCCGCAAGTGAGTGCTGCCGGCGACCGTGTGCTCGTCCGGGTCAGCGGGACCATCGCTGCGCGGAGCACGGGGCGCATGATCCCTCTCGATGTCGTGGACCTGTACGACGTGAGGGACGGGCTGATTCGCAGGGTGGACGTCTTCTACAAGGACACGGCTGCGGTCGCGGGACTGCTCGACAGGCCAGCGGCCGCGAAGACAGAGTTGATGACGGGGGGGGTACCGGCATGAGCGAGCAGGTGCAGGAGACGAGCCGGTGCACCGCCCAGGCGGTGCTCGGCCACGACTACGACCACTACGACCCCGTCTTTGCGCTTGACCCACATCCCAGCTATGCGGCGCTGCGCGAGAAGTGCCCGGTCGCACACACGGAGAACTACGGCGGCTTCTACATTCTCTCGAAGTTCGAGGACATCTCAGAGGTCCTCCACGACGGGGCCACCTTCTCGTCGTGGCCAGCGGACACACCGCCGACGCCCGGGCACAGCCGCGCGCTCATCCCGCTGGAGGTGGACGCGCCGGACCACCGACGTTATCGGACCGTGGTGGATCCCCTGTTCCGCCCCAATGCCGTCGCCGACGTCGCGCCTGCGGTCAGGCAGTTCGCCCGTGAGCTCGTCGATGGCATGGTTGCCAAGCGCGAGTTCGACTTCATGGAGGAGTTCGCCAAGCCGTTGCCCAGCGCGGTGTTCCTGCGGCAGGTGGGCCTCGACTTCTCCGTCGAGCAGCGTGACCAGCTCTGCGACTGGGCAGGAACTATCCTGCACACCACGACGGCAGGGGTGCAGCACGGGGACACGGACGCGCAGACCAAGGCGCGCATCGACGCCGGGAAGGCCCTGCACAACTTCCTGAAGGGGCTGCTGGACGAGCGTCTCGAGAAGCCGGGCGACGACATCATCTCGGTCCTCATCAAGGCCCAGATGTCCGGCGGCCGAACCCTGGAGTACCGAGAGATCCTCAACTTCGCCTACGTGCTCGTGCTGGCGGGCCTCGACACGGTGACGACGGCGCTCGGCTTCAGCTTTATGCACCTGGCACGGCGCCCGGACCTGCAGGACAGGATCGCCGCAGATCCGAACCTCATCCCGAGCGCCGTAGAGGAGCTGCTGCGCTACGAGTCGATCGTCCACATGAGCCGAACCGTGGTGAAGCCGCACACGATCGGGGGAACCGAGCTGAAGCCCGGCGACCGCGTGGTCGTGCCACTGGCTTCGGCGCACCGTGACGAGGATGTCTTCGTCGACGCCGACGAGATTGTGCTCGACCGCAAGCCCGAGCGCAGCATGATCTTCGGTGCCGGCAGCCACCGTTGTCTGGGCAGTCACCTGGCCCGGCTCGAGATGGGCATCGCCTTTGAGGAGATCTTCTCGCGTATCCCGCGGTTCTCCTTGCCGCCGGAGGCCGAGCTGGTCGCCTACGGCGGTCAGACACGCAGCCTCGTGAACTTGCCGTTCCGGACCTGGCGCGACGGCGACCCCACGGCCTGACCGCCCCTCGAGAAAAGGCATGACAGCGACCATGTCGGTTGACCAAGCAGTTCCCACAACAGCACGGCGGAACACGCTGCGTCCGGACGTGGCCAGGACGTTCCTTGAACCCCGCTCCGTTGCCATCGTCGGCGTGTCGACCAGCTCGGCCCAAGCCTACAAGGCAGGAGGCCGCGCGGTGCTCGACCACCTCGGGGTCTACGGCTACCAGGGTGACGTCACTGTGGTCCATCCCAGTGCGACCGAAGTCGACGGCCGGCGCGCTGTCCCATCGCTGCGCGACATCGGCCATGTACCCGATGTGGTCGTGGTCGCGGTGCCGGCCCGGCACGTCCTGGGTGTCCTGCAGGAGTGCGCCGACATCGGGGTAACGCAGACTCTCGTGTTGACGGCCGGCTTCGCGGACATGGGACCCGACGGCCTGGCCTTGGAGCAGTCTCTCCTCGACTTCGCGAGCGAGCACGGCATTGCCATGGTCGGGCCGAACAGCACTGGTCTGGTCACTGTGCGCAGTGGGCTGGCGATGAGTATGACGTCGGTGCTGACGGAGGGGGAGCCGATCGTACCTGGCGGCCTCGCGATGATCGCGCAGAGCGGTGCGATCGGCAGCACCGTCGTCGAGCGGGCCCGTCTGGCAGGCGTCGGCATCTCGCACATCGTGAGTACGGGCAACCAGCGGGACATGGACATCCCCGACTTCGTGGCGTTCTTCGCCGAGCATCCCGACGTTGACACCGTGGCCCTCTATGTCGAGTCCATCCGTGATGGCGCGCTGTTCTCCCAGGCCGTCGAGAGGCTCCACGCCGCCGGCAAGCGCCTCGTGGCCTATCTCGGCGGCCGCACGGACGCTGGTGAGCAGGCCGCGGCGAGCCATACCGGCAAGATCGTGGGCAGGGGCGCTCTCGAGCTCGGGCTCCTGCGCGCTCTCGGTGTCACCGTCGTCGACGACCCGGACGACCTGTGGGTTCTCGGTGCTGTCCGTACCACGACGACATCTTTTCCCAGGCGTTGGGGCATGGTCGCCTACTCCGGGGGGATGGCCGTGCTTGCTACCGAGCAGCTGGCGTCGGCGGGTGTCGTGTTCCCGGCGCTCTCCCAGCAGACGTTCGAGAAGGTCAAGGAGCGATCTCCGCAGTTCGTCGCGGCGCACAACCCCCTCGATGTGGGTCCCGGGTCGATGCCGCAAGACTTCCGCAGCTACTTGTCTGCCGTGGCCGCGGATCCTGCCGTCGAGGCATTATGCGTCCCCTTCCCGATGGGCGCACGGGGCTGGAACCAGCAGAGCGTCGACGACGTGCTCAGGGTGATGGACGAGAGCGGCAAGCCCTTCGTCGTGCTGTGGTATGGCGGCTATGCGCTGCGTCCATACATCGAGCAATTGCGCGCGCGAGGCGTCCTGGTCGCCGAGAAGCCGTCCGACCTCGGAAGGCTCGTCCGCGCCCTGCTGGGACCCGAGCGTACGACCATAGGAGAGGCAGTAGTTGTCAATCATCATACCGCCGGATCCCCATCGGCGAAAGGCGGAGCCGCCGCATTGCAACGGTTGGCCGAGCAAGGCGTCGACGTCGTCGCCATGCGCGTGCTCGGCGACGACCCCGCGGCAGTAGCCAAGGCCGCAGCCGAGCTCGGGTACCCGGTCGTGCTGAAGATCGGCGACGAGGACGTGGAGCACCGCACCGAGCTCGGGCTCGTTGCCGTCGGGCTCAGGAGCGAAGACGCCGTGGTGTCGGCGCTCGGCGTGATGCAGGAGCGAGCCGGCAAGGAAGGGGTTCGGGGCGCTCGGCAGTGGCTGCTGCAGGCCATGGCCACGGGCGGTGTCGAGCTCGTCCTCACCGTCCGAAACGCCGGCCGTCTCGGCGTCTTCGGAAGTATCGGCCTTGGTGGGGCAGCCGTCGAAGTCCTGCGGGACGTCGAGTCCGTCCCGCTGCCTTGCGACGAGGAGACCCTCCGCCGGGCGCTGAGCCGCCTGCGCACGGCGGACCTGCTCTTCGGCTTCAGAGGGTCCGACCCTGTGGACCTGGGATGGGTGCATCGCACGCTGCACCGGATGGCCGACCTCCTCAACACGGCGCGGCTGCGGGAGATCGAGGTCAACCCGGCCCTCGTCGGCGGCGACGGCGGGGTTGTTGTGGACGCTCTCTTCGTGCCCGGCATCCCTGGTTGACGCCACTCAAATTCAGCATAGAATTAGAAATCGATGCGATGAGCGCGCGCAATGTGCGGTCATGATTCCTCGGAGAGTTACATGAGCGATGACGCCAAGGCGCCTGTCTTCGACTGCGACCAGCACTACTACGAGCCGCTCGACGCCTTCACGAGGCACCGGCCCAAGGAATGGGCCGAGCGAACAGTGCAGCTGGCCGAGATCGAGGGGCGCAAACGACTGATCGTCGGCGGCAAGGTCGACAGGACGGTGACGAACCCGACGTTCGACCCCATCGTCAAGCCCGGTGTCATGGCCGACTACTTCCGGGGCAACAAGGCCGGCAAGCTGCTGTCGGAGTACCTCGCGCAGCGCGAGCCGATCCCGGCCTACTATCGCGACCGGGACGCCCGGATCCGCAAGATGGACGAGCAGGCGATCCAGTGCGTCTGGATACTGCCGTCCCTCGGCATGGGAATCGAGGAGGGTCTGCAGGAGGACGTGCCAGCGGCGGCCGTCGCGTTCAAGGCATTCAACCGCTTCCTCCTCGACGACTGGGGCTACAACTACCAAGACCGCATCTTCACCGCGCCCTACCTGGCCTTCGGGGACGTCGGCGCCGCAGTGGGGGAGGTCGAGCACGGTCTCGACAACGGAGCGCGCATCTTCGTCGTCCGGCCGCAGGCCGTGTACACCGAAGACGGGTGGGTCAGCCCCGGTAACAAGCGGTTCGACCCCATCTTCGCTCGCCTCGCCGAAGCGGGCGCCACGCTCATCCCGCACGTCGGCGAGGTCGGAGGCATCGGCCTCGAGAAGTACGTGGACCACCACGGCAACATCATCGGCGGGGTGGCCCCACCGCTCGAGGTCGCGGTCGGTCACGACCGGGCGATCGGCAACTACCTGGGTGCCCTCGTCTGTGACAAGTTGTTCGAGCGTTTCCCCAGCCTCCATGTGGCGTCCGTGGAAAACGGCGCAGAGTTTCTCCCTCTCCTGCTGGCGGGGCTCAACCGCGCGGGCTTCCAACAGCCTGGGTATTTCTCCTCGGACCCGGTCGAGCAGTTCAAGCAGCACGTCTGGGTCGCGCCCTTCTGGGAGGACGACCTGCTCGAGGTCGTCAGGCACCTCGGACCCGACCACGTGCTCTTCGGGTCCGACTACCCGCACCCCGAGGGTCTCGCCGAGCCGCGACAGTACGAAAAGATCACCGCTGAGCTGAACGACCCGGTCGCCGAGCGCAAGATCCTGTGGGACAACACCGCGAAGCTGACAGGCCTGCCTGTCGGCGTCGCCTGAGCAGAGCGCACCCGATCGTGGACCTGAGGGACAAGGTCGTCGTCGTCACGGGCGGCGCGCGGGGGATGGGCGCGGCCATGAGCCGCCGGTTCGCCACAGAAGGGGCGACCGTTGTGGTCTCCGACATCGACCCGCCGGGGACCATGAGGGTCGCCGATGAGCTCGGCTGCCTCGGTCACCCCTGCGACGTGCGTGTGGAGGACCAGGTCATCGACCTAGTCGACGCCACGACCCGCGAGCACGGGCGTGTCGACGTCTTCGTGTCCAACGCAGGTGTCCTGTGGGGAGAGCCCTGGGACGGCACCACCCCGCTGCAGGAGCGTGGCAACCCATGGGCGTCCAACGCCGCCTGGCAGGAGGTCTGGGAGGTCAACGTGATGCAGCAGGTCTACGCTGCGCGCGCGGTGCTACCCCAGATGCTCGAGCGGGGTGAGGGCTACCTCGTCCAGAACGCGTCCGCGGGCGGCCTCCTGACCGCACTTGGCAACGCGCCGTACACGGCCGTAAAGCACGCGGCGGTGGGTCTCACGGAGTGGCTCGCCATCCACTACGGGGACGCCGGCATCAAGGTGTCCTGCATCGTGGCGGAGGGCGTCCAGACCGACATGCTGCGCGGTGCCCAGGGCGAGTGGTTCGCCGTCGCGGGTGCCGTGACGCCAGAGGACGCTGCGCAGTCGATCGTCGACGGGATGCGCAAGGAGGAGTTCCTGATCCTCACCCATCCGAACGTCCCGAGGTACTTCCAGGGCAAGGCTGCCGACCACGACGCCTGGCTCGTGAAGATGCGGCGTCTGCACGCCAAGACCCCACGCTGACGTGGTGCTGACACGGAGGAGGGCCCATGGTCGTCGTACGTGACGAGCTGTATGTCGCAGGTGAATGGCGGCGGCCGCACGGGCAGGGTGAGCTCCTGGTCCACGGAGCGGCGAACGGGGCCGTGGTCGGGCTCGTCCCCGACGCGGATGCTGTCGACGTCGACGGCGCTGTCGAGGCGGCGAAGCAGGCGTTCCCGGCCTGGTCCGCGACACCATTGCATGAGCGCCTGGACCTGATCAGACGCCTCGAGGAGGCGCTGACAGCCCGCACGGACGAACTCGCCGAAACCATCACCACCGAGGTCGGTACTCCGGTGCGGGTGTCCCGGCTCCTGCAGGCAGAGGCGCCATGCCGATCTCTCGCGCACTACAGAGCCTTGCTTCCGGAGCTCTCGCTCGAGGAGAAGATCGGCTCGTCGGTCGTCATCCGTGAGCCGCTCGGCGTCGTCGGGTGCATCACCGCGTGGAATTACCCCTTGCAGCAGGTGCTCGGCAAGGTGGGAGCTGCGCTGGCGACGGGATGCACGACGGTCGTGAAGCCGTCGGAGGTGGCTCCGCTCAGCGCCTTCGTCGTGGCGGAGGCCGTCGACGAGGCGGGCTTCCCCGCGGGCGTCTTCAACCTGGTCACCGGTACTGCGGAGTCGGTGGGGGAACCGCTGGTCGTCCACCCGGACGTCGACATGGTCCACGTCACCGGCAGCACCCGGGCCGGCCGTCGGATCGGAGCGCTCGCGGCAGGGACGATAAAGCGGCTGGCCCTGGAGCTCGGCGGCAAGTCCGCCAATGTGATCCTCGACGACGCCGACCTTGCCCAGGCCGTGAAGGTCGGTGTCGCGAACTGCTTCACCAACAGCGGGCAGACCTGCACCGCGTGGACGCGCATGCTTGTGCCGCACGGGCGGCTTGCCGAGGTGGAGGAGCTGGTGAAGGCGCGGGTGGCCGGCTACCGGCTGGGCGACCCTCTCGACCCGGCGACGAACATGGGGCCGCTGGTCTCTCAGAGGCAGCAGGAGTCGGTCCGTGGCTTCATCCGCGGCGCCCTCGATGAAGGCGCCCGACTGGTCGCCGGGGGGCCGGAGCAGCCCGAGGAAACCTCCGTCGGCTACTTCGTCAAGCCCACGGTCTTCTCTGACGTCACGCCAGGGATGACCATTGCCCAGGAAGAGATTTTCGGTCCCGTCCTGGCGATCATGCCATTCGATGATGACGACGACGCCATCCGGATCGCCAACTCCACCATCTACGGGCTCGCGGGCGGTGTGTGGTCGCAGGACACCGCTCGTGCGGCGCGGGTGGCGCGCCGCATCCGTGCCGGACAGGTCGACATCAACGGCTCGTTCTTCAACGCCCAGGCCCCGTTCGGGGGTTTCAAACAGTCGGGTATCGGTCGGGAGCTGGGAATACACGGGCTGCTCGAGTTCTACGAGCTCAAGTCACTCCAGTACGCGTGACCGCCGAGGAAGAGGAGCAGGACCACAGTGGACTTCACCGAGGCTGAGGACCTCCGGCTGATCCGCGATGCGATTCGCAGCATCTGCAGCAAGTTCGACGACGAGTACTGGGCCGGGCGTGACGCGAAGCACGAGTTCCCCTGGGACTTCTACACCGCCCTCGCCGAGGGCGGCTGGATCGGCATCGCCATCCCGGAGGAGTACGGCGGAGGTGGGCGGGGGCTGCTGGAGGCGTCGGTGATCCTCGAGGAGGTAGCTGCATCCGGGGCCGCGATGAACGGCTGCAGCGCGATCCATCTGTCCATCTTCGGGATGCACCCGATCGCCCTGCATGGCAGTGAGGAGCTCAAGCGGAAGTACCTTCCGCGGGTGGCGAGCGGCGACCTGCACGTCGCCTTCGGCGTGACCGAGCCGGACGCCGGTACCGAGACGCTCGCCATCCGGACGTCGGCCAGGCTCGAGGGGGACCATTACCGCGTACGCGGGCAGAAGGTCTGGACCTCCAAGGCGCTCGAGTCGGAGAAGGTGCTGCTGCTGGTCCGCACGACCCCGGTCGAGCAGGTGCGCACCCGCACAGAGGGACTGACCCTGCTCATGGCCGACCTCCAGAACCCGGCCGTGACGATCCGGCCCATCCCGAAGGCGGGTCGTAACGCCGTCGCCTCGTGCGAGACGGTCTACGACGACCTGCTCGTCCACGTGTCTGACAGGGTCGGAGAAGAGGGAGCGGGCTTCCGGTACCTGCTCGACGGCCTCAACGCCGAGCGCATCCTGATCGCCAGCGAAGCGCTCGGCATCGGGCGTGCTGCGCTGCGCCGGGCGGTCGGCTATGCGCGCGATCGTGTCGTCTACGGACGACCCATCGGGCAGAACCAGGGCATCGCGTTCCCGCTCGCCGAAGCGCACTCGCGGCTGCAGGCCGCAGAGTTGGTCACCCGTCGGGCCGGTTGGCTGCTCGATCAGCGCCTGCCGGCAGGCGCTGAGGCCAACATGGCGAAGTTCCTCGCCACGGATGCCGGCTTCCAGGCCGCCGACGTCGCCATGCAGGTGCACGGCGGCTTCGGATACGCCGAGGAGTACCACGTGGCCCGCTACTGGCGCGAGGCCAGACTGATGAAGATCGCACCGCTTCCCCAGGAGCTCGTGCTCGCCTACATTTCGCAGCACGTCCTCGGCCTGCCCAAGAGCTACTGACGCACAAGTGTGCACCCTTTGACCTGATTCGAAATCAACGTAGATTCAACCGGGGGTCGCCGACCGTGCCGAGAGTGGCGTCCCGTCGGACACTGAGAGCCGAGGAGCAGACGTGACCACCATGACCGAAGCGCTGCCTGAGCAGCCCGCGCCGCTGGCGGCGGAGCAGGGCTCCGGCTACAAGGTTTTAGGCGACTGGCTGCGGGACGAAGCTGTGCGCGACCCCGATCGGGACTTCGTGCAGTGCGCGAGCCCCTGGATGACGCTCGGGGAACTCGACCGGCTTTCGGACACTGTGGCGGCTGCCCTTCAGGGCCTTGGCGTCGGTAAAGGTGACCGTGTGGCGATCAACCTTCCCAACCGCATCGAGTACATCGTGCTCATCTACGCGATCGCCAAGACGGGGGCGATTCAGGTCCCGCTGAATACCTACCTGCGTGGCGGCTTCCTGCGGCACCAGCTCGTACAGACCACACCGCGCGTCTACATCGGTGATGCCGCCGCTCTGCAGATGCTCCAGCCCGTGCTGCCTGAGCTCGACGGCATCGAACACTTGGTGGTCGTCGGGGAACCCCCTGAGACGACGTCGCTGCCCGACCTCACGCCGTTCGCGTCGCTTGAGGGCTCGGCTCGGCCCCTCGACCCGGTGGCCCTCTCGCCCGCGGATGTGTGCACCGTCATCTACACGTCGGGGACCACGGGTCCGTCGAAGGGCTGCACGATTACGCACGGGTACTACTGCAACCTCGTAAACGTCTTTATCGATTTTGGCTGGTACGCCGAGGGCGACGTTGTCTTCGGTGCGAACCCCCTGTTCCACTTCAGTGGCCAGACCTGGCTCGTGGCCGCCGCCTTGGCCGTCAGAGGATCCGTCATCGTCGAGCCGTCCTTCAGCGCGTCCGGCTACATGTCCCGTATCCGCGAGACGGGTGCGACGACGGCGATGGGCATGGGCGCCATGGGTATGGCGATCATGACTACACCGCCGCGTCCGGAGGACAAGCAGCACAAGCTGCGCCACATCACCTTCATGCCGTCGACCCCTGCACTCGTCGAACAGTTCGCGGAGCGCTTCGGCATCGAGCCCTTCGCTGAGGTCTTCGGGCAGTCCGAGTGCTGGCCAGCGCTGCTGGGCGACCCTCGTGGCATGCGCAAGCCTGGCAGCATGGGCAAGCTGACGCCCGGCCTGCAGGTCAAGATCGTCGATGAGGATGACGTCGAGGTGCCCTCGGGAGAGCCCGGTGAGATCGTGGTCCGCGCGGAGGAGCCTTATCGCCTGTTCTCCGGCTACTGGCGCAATGACGCGGCCACCGTCGAGACTTTCCGTAACCTCTGGCACCACACCGGAGACAGCGGCCGCGTTGACGAGGACGGGTACTTCTGGTTCGTCGACCGCAAGAAGGATTCGCTGCGGCGCCGCGGGGAGAACGTGTCCTCGCTCGAGCTCGAAGCAGCGTTGATGAAGCACCCTGCCTTCTCAGCGGTCGCAGTCCACGCGGTGCCGTCAGAGCTGTCCGAGGACGACATCAAGGTGTGCATCGTTCTCAAGCCGGATGAGTCGGTCGGGCCCGAGGAGCTCTTCGACTTCTTCAGGACCACGCTGCCGTACTACGCGGTCCCCCGTTATGTGGAGTTCCTCGACGCTCTGCCGGCAAATGTCAACGGCCGCGTGCAGAAGTTCAAGCTTCGCGAGCGCGGCATCACGGCGGAGACGATCGACTTCGAGGCGCTGGGTCTGGTCATCGCGAGGAGCGAGCGTCGGGCTACGTGAGTCCATCCTGACTCCGCCGGCCGCCCCCTGACCTGCAGGTCAGGGGGCGGCCGGCGTTGAGCCGGCGGTGGACGCGCGCTTGATGTCGAAGTCGTCCCGTCGCACGTCCTGTGGGGAGAGCGACGTCGACCCGCTGAGCAGCCGCCGAGCCGCCATGTGGTCAGCTGGGCAGTTCACCGACTCGACGCCCAGCAGGCGCCCCTGCGAGAAGCAGTACACCGAGAAGCGCTCGCTGCTGACGTCTCCCCTTACGGCTACTTCCGTATGGCCCGTGGTGAGCCCGGCGATCTGCAGCTTGAGGTCGGCCTGGTCGCTCCAGAACCACGGGACGGAGCTGAAGGGCTCAGGGCAGCCGGTCAATGTGGCTGCCAGGCGCCGTCCCTGCGCAGTCGCGTTCTGGACGGACTCGAGCCGCACACGCGTCCCACCTGCGAACGGATTCGGGGCACAGACGCAGTCCCCGACCGCGTAGACATGCGGCGCCGAGGTGCGCAACAACTCGTCGACCACGATGCCGTTGTCCACCTCGAGACCAGCCTGCTCGGCGAGCTCCACGTTGGGGCTTGCACCCACGCCCACCAGCACGAGGTCAGCAGGGAGACGGCGGCCGTCCGTCGTGTCGACAGCGGCGACGCGGCCGGCCACACCGACGATCTGGCTGACCGTGGTCGTCAGCTCGACCTTGAGACCGCGTGCCCGGTGAGCCTGCAGAAGGAACGCGGCAGTGTGGCTCGACAGGACACGGCCCATGAGCTGGTCGGCGACCTCGACGACCGTCGCGTTCTTCCCCAGCTGCACTGCGGTCGCTGCGACCTCCATGCCGATGAAGCCGCCTCCGACGACCACCACGCGCGCAGCCTGTTCCAGGCGAACTCTCACCTCGTCGGCTTCATCCAGGGTGCGCAGGGACAACACACCCTCGAGGTCGGCACCCTCCAGCCGGAGCAGCCGGTTCCTCGCGCCGGTCGCAAGCACAAGATCGTCGTACTCCAAGGCTTCGCCGTCCTGAAGCAGGACCCTGCGACCGTCGGTATCCAGATGCTTGGCGCGTGTGCTGGTACGCACCTCGATGCCCTGCTCCCCGAACCACGACTCCGGCCGCAGCCACAGGGCGTCACGCGAGGCCTTGCCGGTCAGGTGACCCTTGGACAGCGGAGGTCGCTGGTAGGGCAGGTGAGCCTCTGCACCAACGAGGACGATGCGGCCTGTGAAGCCCTCCTCGCGCAGTGACGACGCAACCTGACAGCCGGCCTGGCCGGCACCGACCACTATGACCGTCGAAGAGCCCATCAGTACTGGGTCTCCGGGCATCGGACCACGATGCCGTCCAGCTCGGGACCCAGAGGCAGCTGGCACGAGAGCCGGCTGCCCGTTTCACGCGGGGCGGCGGTGAAGTCGAGCATCTCCTGCTCGTCGTTGCTGATGGGCGGCAGGCGGTCGAGGTGCTCCTCGGCCACGTAGACGTGGCAGGTCGCGCAGGCGAGCGTCCCCCCGCATTCGGCGACGATCTCCGTGACGCCGTGTGCGACAGCCGCCTGCATGACGCTGGTGCCGTCACCTACATCGGCGGCGATGTCGTCACCGCTGGGACGTAGGAAGGTCACCTTTGGCACTGGATCGTCTCCTCATCGCGTGGACGTGGCGACGTAGCGTCGCTCGATAGATTCTAAATATGATTTGATGCCTTGTCCATGGCGTTGAACAAGTTGGCGAACCTGGCACAGAATCTTGACGAAATTAGAATGTGATGTACGATACACATGCTCAGGCAGAGGTCAGAGCGGGTCGCAAGCGGCTCGGCGACCGCAAACGGACCCTGCCATGCCGGCCACTCACAGGAGGATGACCATGACGAGCTCCACCGGGGCCACGCAGAACGAGCCTCAGGAAGTCGTCCACTTCACGCCGTTGGATCCGACCCTGGCGGACGACTTCTGGCCGAGGATGAACGACCTGCGTAACCGCTGCCCGGTCGTGTGGAGCGACCAGCCCTGGAGCGATAAGGCCGCCGGATTCTGGGTGGTCAGCGACTACGCCGACGTCATGGCGGCCAGCACGGACTGGAAGTCCTTCAGCAACGCTCAGGGTGCGGCCCCCGTGCAGTTCGACCTCGACATCCTGCGCATGATCCCGTTGGAGACCGACCCTCCACTGCACCGCGGCATCCGACGTCTGCTCAACCCGTTCTTCACGGCGGAGGCCCAGCAGGCCGGCGAGGCAGGCATCCAGGAGAAGGTCGACACGCTGCTCGGCCGCTGCGTCGCCAGGGGCGAGGTCGACTTCATCTCGGAGTTCACGCAGGTGCTGCCTCCTATCGTGTTCTTCGAGACCTACCTCGAGCAGCAGGAATCGGAGATCGGCTGGGTGCTCGAGGTGCTCAACACCCTCCTGACTCAGCCTGAGAAGGCGCTGGAGGTTGCTCCTCGCCTGCTCACGTGGGGCGCCGAGTTGCTCGTCGAGCGCCGTGAGCAGGGTCGGCGTGACGACCTCGCTGGTGTCATCGCGCACATGGGGTTGGAGGGGAGCGACGACGGTCTGGAGCTGAACGAGAAGCAGCGCATCGAGACGCTGAATCTCATGATCATGGCTGGCATGGAGACGACGATGGGCGCTCTGGGCAGCATCGCGGTGCGTCTCGCGACCGACCAGGCTCTGCGCGCCGAGCTCGCGACCGCTGACGACAAGCGCCTCGGCCGCGTTGTCGACGAGTTCCTCCGTTTCGAATCGCCCGTTCCGACAGCGGGCCGAACGCTTACCGAGGACGTCGAGATGAGCGGCTGCCCCATGCGCGGCGGTGACCGCGTCCTCCTCAACTGGGCTGCAGCCAACCGCGACCCCGCGCAGTTCAAGGACCCGGACACCCTCGATTTCGAGCGCCAGAACGTTTCTTCGCACGTGGCCTTCGGCGCCGGCATTCACCGCTGCCTCGGCAACCACCTTGCGCGCCGAGAGATCAAGGCCAGTATCAAGGCGATCTGTCAGCTGACGACCTTCGAGGTCTCCCAGGCCGGCTTCACGCCCTCGTACCGCCCGGCCTTCGCGCGCGGACCCATTAGTCTGCCCGTCCGCCTGGTTCGCTAGATCTTTCCGTGGGTCCGTGGGTCCGTGGGTCCCTGGGTCCGTGGGTCCGTGGGTCCGTGCGTCTGGCGCCACGCCGCAGCCGTCCCCGGTCGCGCTGCTCACGACGCGACCCCCTATCCGGAGATGCACGTGACCATGACCGACACCACCTCGACCGAGCTGGCGCTGCTCCAAGGAGCGCGGCTCAAGGGACGGCTCACGCCCGAGACTGCGGCCGTGTTCGTGGGGGACGAAGGGCAGGCGCTCCTGCAGGAGCTCGAGGCTCGTGGACTCCTTAAGGCGGGTGCCGCTGGAGCACGCCTCACGCCAGAGGGCAGGGAGCGACTGGCGTCCCTGCTCGGCGAGGAGCGTGAGGCAGCCGGGGCGGGCGCACTGACCGGGCTCTACGCCGAGTTCGACGAGCCCAATCACGCGCTCAAGGAGGTAGTCACCGCCTGGCAGTTGCGTCCCGGCGGGACAGTGAACGACCACTCCGACGCTGACTACGACCGGGAGGTCTTGGGTCGTGTCGAAGCGGTGCACGCTGTGGCTGCGCCGCTGGTCGAGCGGATCGCTGCGGAAGTGCCCCGCCTGGCGACATACTCCCGCCGACTGGCTGCAGCCCTTGCGCGGCTGGATGCGGACCACCGCTTCTTGGCCAACCCGCTCGTGGACAGCTACCACCAAGTTTGGTTCGAGCTGCATGAAGACCTCCTCGGGCTGCTCGGCCTGGATCGCGAGGACGAGGCCAAGGCGGGCCGGGCCTAGTGGAACCAATCCTGCTCGACGGTTCTGTTGAGCTCGACCGCGACCTCGTCGGTGGTAAGGCGTGGGCTGTGAACCACCTGCGCCGGCTGGGGTTGCCGGTGCCGCCCGCCTTCACCCTGGGGACGGATGTCTGTCGTACGACACTGCAGGACGGGGCACTCTCCGCAGAGGCGACCAAGGCGCTCGACGTCGGGGTGCGACACCTGCAATCCGTCCTGGGCCGCTCGTTCGGCGGCGCGGAGAGCCCGCTGTTCGTGTCGGTGCGCTCGGGTGCAGCCCGCAGCATGCCCGGCATGATGGACACGGTCCTCAACGTCGGCACGACGGCCACCACCCTGGCCGCCTTGGCGAAGGAGCATGGCGCCGAGGTGGCGGACGACGTGGGTGTCAGGTTCCTCCACCTGTTTGAGAAGGTCGTCGGCGCCGCGCCGCCGGAGGACCCCTTCGAGCAGTTACTCGCGGCGGCCGAGGCTGTGTTCAGGTCGTGGATGTCTCCGCGTGCGACGGCCTACCGCCGTCACCACGGCCTTCCCGACGGCGGTGGGACGGCAGTGACCGTCCAGGCGATGGTGTTCGGCAACTTCGACCAGTGCTCCGGCACGGGGGTGCTGTTCACGCGCAATCCGCTGAGTGGCACCTGCGTTCCGCTGGGTGAGTGGTTGCCGCTGGCGCAAGGCGAGGACGTCGTCTCCGGGCGGGTCACGCCACTCCCTCTGGATGCGCTCGCGCGCAGCATGCCCGAGATTCACGCGGAGCTGCTTGAGGCGGCGCAGCGGTTGGAAGCCGACGCCCGTGACGTCCAGGACGTGGAGTTCACCGTGGAGTCGGGTCGGCTCTGGCTGCTGCAGACGCGGTCCGCGAAGCGCTCTGCCGAGGCAGCTGTGCGCATCGCTGTCTCGATGCAACGGGAGGGGATCCTGACCACTTCGGAGGCGGTCGCTCGGCTTACGCCTGGCGACGTCGCTGCCATGCTTCGGCCCAGGGTCGATCCCGCAGCGGCCGCGGTCGCCACCGTCGTGGCGAAGGGCGAGCCGGCGTGCCCGGGCGTGGGGGTCGGCCTGGTCGTCGGTAGCGCGAACGAAGCCGAGGACCATGCGGACGCCGGCGAGGACGTCGTGCTGGCTACGCCTACGACCGACCCCGACGACGTGCACGGCATGGTCGTCGCCCGAGCGATCGTCACAGAGCTGGGTGGCTCCACCTCGCACGCCGCGGTGGTCAGCCGGGAGCTGGATCGGCCATGCGTCGTGGGCTGCGGGGCAGGATTCCTTGCGGATCTCGTCGGGCGTGAGGTGACCGTCGACGGAGGTGCCGGGATCGTATACGAGGGCCGCCTTGCGGTCGTCCCTCCGGCCTCCGGCGACGACCCCGACCTGAGCCTGCTGACGCAGTGGCTCGGGGTCGAGTCGCCCGCCATGCTGCCGGCTGCTCTCGGCTGTCTGGCGGACTGATTCTGCCTCGGGGACGTCCTTGCGTTGCTTGACAACGTTCGAAACCAATATAGGTTTAGACAGAAAATCTGTGACGGCCGTCACATCCCTCACCTGCGGCCGGCCCAGCGCTGTGAACAGGCGACCGGCGCCGCCGGTCCAGGTAAGAGGAGCTCAATGTCCCACGTGTCCACGCCCGCACCGTTCTCGCGGCGCGGCGTCCTGCGTCCTGCAGCAGCAGCTGTTGCTGTCGGGACCTTTTTAGTTCTCGCCTTAGCCGGGTGCTCCAGCTCCGACGACGCCGGCAAGGATGCCGTCACCCCGACCGCGACGGGAAGCGCCTCCGCCGCGGTGGCGGCAGCCCAGGCAGAGGTGACGAAGCTGCTGCAGGCCCCGACGTCCATCGGGGTGACCGAGCCGTTGAAGAGCGCTCCGGCCAAGGGAGGCACGCTCGTCTTCCTCTCCTGCGAGAACGGCCTGTGCCAGGTGCTCGCCAAGGGTATGGGTACGGCGGCGAAGGCCGCAGGCCTCGAATACAAGAACCAGCCGATCAAGCTTGCAGACCCGGCGACGCTTATCGCTGGCATGCAGCAGGCTCTTGAGATGAACCCGAAGCCGGTGGGCGTGGCCTTCGCCGGCATACCGGAGGCCGTCTGGGGGAGCCAGGCCCCCGCGTTCCAGAAGGCCGGCGTGCCGCTCATTCCGATCGCCGTCGGTGAGACGACCGCGAGCCCGGTCGTCCCCGCAGGATCGCTTGACGGGCCCGCCGATGCTCGGGCCCAGGCGAGCGCGATCGCGAACTTCTTCATCGCGGACTCGCAGGGACGGGGCAAGTCGCTGATCGTGAACGTCCCGGACGTGGGCTCGCTCAAGATCGTGACAGACCAGTATGTGTCCACGGTCAAGTCGGGGTGCCCGGACTGCTCGGTGGGGACGGTAGACGTAACGCTGGCCCAGGTGGGCGGCGGACAGGTGGTGCCGGCGGTCGTGTCTGCGCTGCAGCGCAACCGGGACGTGAAGTATGTGGTCACGGTGCAGGGCGAATTCACGCAGGGCCTGCAAGCGGCGGTGAAGGCGGCGGGTCTTCCCGACGTCCAGCTGCTCGGCATCAACCCGGCCAAGTTCAACCAGCAGCAGGTGCAGACCGGCGAGGCGAAGGCGTTCACACTCCTGCCCTTCAACATCATGGCGTGGAAGGCCGTGGACGTTGCATTGCGCTATGCGCAGGGCATGTCCGTGGAACCGGGTGACGGTGCACTTCCGCTGCAGCTGCTCACCAAGGAGACGGTCGGGAGCCCGCAGGACTCGATCGACCGGCCCGAGGACTACGAGCAGCAGTTCAAGAAGCTGTGGAAGGTAGGGTGACCCCTCGCGAGGTGGTGGAGCGGGCCAACGGAGCTGGCCCGCTCCCACCCAGCCTCCTCGTACGCGGCCTCAGCAAGAGCTTCGGCCCGACACGCGCGCTCGCTGACGTCGACCTACGGGTCGACGCCGGCACCGTGCACGCCTTGCTGGGGGAGAACGGCTCGGGGAAGTCCACGCTCATCAAGACGCTCTCCGGCTACCACCATCCCGATCCGGGCGGCAGCGTGGAAGTCGGCGGTCAGCCGCTGCAGGTTGGCGTAGCCTCCTCTGCCTACAACCTCGGCTGCCGCTTCGTGCACCAGGACCTCGGCCTCGTGGACACCTGCAGCGTGGCGGACAACGTCGCACTGACCGCGGGGTTCCCTACGCGCTGCGGTGCAGTGCATCGCAAGACCCTGCGGCGGCGCACGGACGAGGCGCTTCAGCGTCTGGGCCTGGCGCTGGACCCCGATGCACTCGTGGGCGGCCTGGCTGCCGCCGAGCGCACCGGTGTGGCTGTCGCGAGGGCCCTCGCAGACGCCGACGTGACCGGCGTGCGCCTGCTGGTCCTCGACGAACCAACGGCCACCTTGCCGGACACCGAGGTCAAACAGCTGCTGGCGGTGGTGCGGGCAGTGGCTGCGAGCGGCGTCGGTGTCCTGTACGTCACTCACCACTTGGACGAGGTGTTCGAGGTCGCCGAAGACGTCAGCGTCCTGCGCGACGGCCGCAAGGTCGTGACCACCAAAGCAGGGGCCCTCACCAGGCGCGAGCTGGTGGAACACCTGGTGGGCGGCGAGCTCCAGGAGGTGAGCGCGGCGTCGGACTCGTTGTCCGCGGTGCACGGAGCTCCCGTGCTGCACGTTCAGGGGCTGTCGGCAGGCCCGCTGGTGACCGCGAACTTCACCGTCCGTCCGGGAGAGGTGGTCGGTGTCGCCGGTCTCACAGGCTCTGGACGGGAGACGCTGCTCCCGGCAATCTTCGGTGCCGTCCCGCGAAGCAGCGGTCGGGTCCAGGTCGGCGACGAGAGCTTGGCTCCCGGACGACCAGACCGTGCGATCGCTGCGGGGCTCACGCTGCTACCGGCTGATCGTGTTCGGCTAGGCGGTGTCATGTCGATGTCGGCGCGCGAAAACCTGACCCTGCCAGCCCTCCGGGCCCTCTGGCGCGCCCCGCGCTTGAGACGGCGACTCGAGGTCGCTCAAACCCGAACGTGGTTCGAGCGGCTCGACGTCCGGCCGCCCGGCGCAGTGGACGCTCCTCTCGGGTCGTTCAGCGGTGGCAACCAGCAGAAGGTGCTGTTCGGCAAGTGGCTCAGATGCGCCCCTCGGGTTCTCTTACTCGACGAGCCCACACAGGGTGTCGACATCGGCGCGAAGGCCGAGATCCACCGTCAGATCCTCTCGGCCGTGGAGGCGGGGGCGGCGGCTGTTGTGAGCTCCTCGGACTACGACGAGCTGGTTGCCCTGTGCCATCGCGTCCTGGTGCTCCGCGACGGACGGCTTGTGGCCGAGTTGTCGAATGGCGCGCTGACCGTGGCCGAAGTGGCCCGCGAGGCGTTGGGCTCCGAGGACCGGGCAGCATGAGCACCTCGCCGACCGCGCGTCCTCGGCCGAGCCTGGGCTTCGACCGCTTCTCCGGCCTGTACCTGTGGGCGCTCATCGTCATCGTCTTCGGAATCTGGGTGCCGGACCTGTTTCTCACAACGGGCACTCTGCACTCGGTGGCTGCGCAGCAGGCGATCGCGGCCATCGTGGCTCTCGCCGTCCTGGTGCCGCTCGCCACAGGGGCCTACGACCTCTCCGTCGGTGCGACCGTCAACCTCGCGGCCATCATCGTGACCGTCCTGCAGTCGGACAAGGGCTGGTCCATGTGGCCGGCCATCGCTGTCACGGTCGCCACCTGCTTCGTCATCGGCGCCGTCAACGGCTTCGTGGTCGTGGTGCTGCGCGTCAACTCCTTCATCGCCACCCTGGGGGCAGCTTCAATCATCACGGCACTTCAGTCGATCGTCTCTGGTCAGACACAACCGCTCCCGCCCACGAGCCGAGCCTGGAGTGACCTCACCCAACGCGAGGTGTTCGGCTTCCAGATCGTCGTCCTGTACATGCTCGTGGTGGCCGTCCTCCTATGGTGGGTGCTGTCGCAAACCCCGGTGGGACGCTACATCTACGCCGTCGGCGGGAACGCTGAGGCGGCTCGTCTGGCCGGCGTGCGGACGGGGACCTGGACATGGATCTCCCTCACGACGAGCGCGATGCTGTGCGGGGTTGCGGGTGTTCTGTACGCATCCCTGTCAGGACCGTCGCTGACGTTCGGCGGAGCGCTGCTGCTGCCAGCGTTCGCCGCAGTCTTCCTGGGGTCGACGCAGCTGCATCCGGGTCGCTTCAACGTGTGGGGGACGCTCATCGCCCTCTACGTCCTGGCCACGGGCATCAAGGGTCTCCAGCTCGTCACCGGCGTGCAGTGGCTGGCAGACCTCTTCAACGGTGTGGCCGTCATCACGGCTGTCGCCTTTGCGGTGTGGCGCCAGAGGAAGGCGCGCCCGAGGCGGGACGCGGCAGCCTCCCAACGGAGCAAGGGAACGGGAAGTGCGGAAATGGATGTTGGAGGCGTGACTCCGGCGTCCGGTCAGCAGCCTGCGGCCGTGCGCTAGCTGTTCGCGTGACTGGTGCCAGGACAGCACCGGGAGAGCGGCGACGAGAGGAATACGGCCATGATCATGGAGCTGGCTGTCGAGCAGTGGGATCCGCTCCACAGCCGCAGCGCGCCCCAGGCTTTCTGGAGTACCTCAAACTTCGGTGAGGCGATGCCGGGTGTGATGACGCCTCTGGGATGGACGTTCTGGGGTCCGACGGCGGAGCGCGCCACCCGGGCGGCGTTCGGAAGCATGGGTGCGCTGACACGGAAGGAGAGCGGTTTCCCCGCCGACGAGCAGGACCGTGTTTGCAGCGTCTTCTACGGCCGGGTGGCGGGCCGGGTGGACTTCCTGGTCGGGATCGGAGATCGCCTCCCCGGCACTTCAGGCGCGGCAGTGGCCGAGCAGGTGGTGGGTGCTATGCCGCCGGAGCTGACGAGCAGCCCGAGCCGTCGTCGGTGGCCGGTCATCGCCCTACGCTTTCCCTACAGCTTCGCGACCATCGGGCGCAAGGTGCGCAGGGCGAACGCTGAGACGCAGCAGTGGTGGCTGGAGAACGTCGGCAAGACGAAGGACCTCTCCCGTGCCGAGGCCACCCGGCAGTTTCACGAGGCCGCGCGGCGTTTCGAGCACAACGTGACCGTGCAGGGCATCCACGTCCTGTGCGCTACACAGCCGGTCTACGAGCAGCTCCGACGACTTGTCGAAGGCGCTGCTGTCGGGGAGGTGACGTCGTTTATGAGCGGGTACGGCGCACACGCGGAGAGCGCGATTGTGACCGACATGTGGGCCGCATCCCGGGACCGCCTGACCATCGAGGAGGTCGTGCGGCGACACGGCTTCCATGGGCCCCGCGAAGGTGAGATCTCGGGCCGTGTGTGGCGGGAGGACGACACCGCATTGCGCAAGCTCCTGGAGGGCTACCGCGCGCTGGACGAGACCGCCGACCCTGCGCGCATCGAAGGGCGGAAGCGACAGGCTCGCGAGGCGCTCGAGCGCAAGCTCCTGGCATCGTTGCCACGACACCGCCGCCCGGGCGCGCGTCTCATCCTCCGCCTGGCGGCCAATGTCATCCCGCTGCGGGGAGTCGGCAAGGCCGCGTTCCTGCAGTCCCTCGACATGGCACGTGCAGCTGCGCGACGCATCGGGGAGCACCTCGTCGACGAGAGCCTGCTCGACGATGTCGAGGACGTCTTCTACCTGACGACAGACGAGATCGTCACGCTTCCGCGCGATGCCCGTGAGCTGGTCGTCCGACGGCGTGAGCGCCGGGCCTACTACGAGACCCTGCAAATCCCGCCCGCGTGGCTGGGGCAGCCGACCGCCCTCGACGAACCCGAAGCGGGGGACACCGCGCCGATCGTCGACGTACTTGAGGGCGTCGGCGCCAGCCCCGGCACCGTCGAGGGGACGGTGCGCGTCGTGAGCGACCCCGATGACGCTGACGTCGAGCTGGGGGAGATCCTGGTCTCTCCGACGACCGATCCCAGCTGGGCCTCGATCATGTTCGTGTCCGGGGCCTTGGTCGTGGACATCGGCGGAGCCCTCAGCCACGCCGCGATCGTCGCGCGAGAGCTGGGTATTCCGTGCGTGGTCAACACCAGGATCGGGTCCCAGGTCCTGCGGACAGGCGACCTCGTGCGGGTGGACGGCGCGTCGGGGCGCGTGAAGGTTCTCAAACGCCTCGATGCCTGGCAGACCATAAATGAATCTTGATGTGTCTTGTCCTGATGTCTAACCAATGTTAGATTCGGATTGCTGGGACGACCTTCGGAGGGACAGCTGATGGGAACACTCGACGGGCGGGTGGCGATTGTGACGGGTGCCGGCGGCGGGATCGGCGGCTCCGTCGCACGACTGTTCGCGCGGGAGGGCGCGGCTGTCGTGGTGAATGACATCGGTGCTTCTCTGAACGGCTTGGAGAAGGACGGGAGTCCGGGTGAGGACCTCGTCAGGGAGATCCAGGACAGCGGAGGCACCGCCAAGGTGAATGGCGCGAACATCTCGGACCACGAGGCCGCCCGTGACCTCGTCGAGTCGACCATCGAGGAGTTCGGCAAGCTCGACGTGCTCGTGAACGTGGCGGGCATCCTGCGCGACCGGATGATCTTTAACATGGCCGAGGAAGAGTGGGACGCCGTCATCCGGGTCCACCTTAAGGGACACTTCAACACGATCCGCCCGGCCGCTTCCTACTGGCGAGGGCTCGGTGACGCGGCGGCCAACCACCGAATCATCAACTACACCTCTCGGGCGGGCCTGCACGGCGCTCCGGGCCAGCCCAACTACTCAGCCGCGAAGATGGGCATCGTGGGACTCACCTACTCGTGCGCAGTGGCCCTGAAGAAGTACGGCGTCACGACGAACGCCATCTCGCCGGCGGCTGCGACGCGCATGACGGACACGGCCAAGAAGTCGGGGGTCGACGGACCGGGAGCCGACAAGCTGTCCCCGGACAACATCGCTCCCATTGCTGCTTGGCTGGCTTCGGAGCAGTCGGCGTGGTGCAACGGTCACGTCATTCACGCGCGAGGTCTTGAGGTGTCCCTGTACAGCGACCCACAGCCACTGGTCACCGTAAGCGCAGAGGGCGAGGCCTGGGATCTGTCCACGATCGGCAAGCAGGTGGAACAGGCGTTCCGACCAATCACGGACGCCGCGCCGGCGAATCCCTTCGTCTGACCGGTTGTGACCATCCGACGCAAGGCCTTCATCGCTGGGGCCTACGAGCATCCTGGACGAGAGCTGCCCGACAGGTCCATCGCGCAGATCCATGCGGAGGTGGCTCTCGGGGCACTCTCTGACGCCGGTCTGACGTTGGCCGATGTCGACGGCTACTTCACCGGAGGGGACGCGCCGGGACTGGGTGGCCTCGCCATGGCGGACTATCTCGGCCTCTCGGTGCGCTACATGGACTCCTCCGACATGGGGGGCTCGGTTTACCTCAGCCACGTCGGGCATGCTGCTGCCGCGATCGCCACCGGGAAGTGCAGCGTCGCCCTCATCACCCTCGGCGGCCGACCGCGCACCACGGCGTTGCGCGCACCCGGTCAGCTGATGGGCGCTCCGCCCGAGGCGGCCTTCGAGCCCGTCTTCGGCATGAACGTCAGCGCGGTCTACGCGCTCGCTGCGGCGCGCCACATCCACGAGTACGGCACGACCAGCGAGCAGCTGGCCGAGATCAAGGTGGCCGCCTCGTTTCATGCGCAGCACAACGAGCGTGCACTGCTACGCAAGGTCGTCACCGTCGAGGACGTCGTGAACAGCCCGATGGTGAGCAGCCCGCTGCACCGGCTCGACTGCTGCGTCGTCACCGACGGGGGCGGCGCCCTCGTTCTCGTCAACGAGGACATCGCGAAGAGCCTGGACCGTCACTGCATCGCGGTCCTGGGGCACGGGGAGGCCATCGAGCACACGAAGGGCGGCTGGCAGGACGTGACGGTTACCGGAGGAGTCCGGTCCGGCCGCGATGCCTTCGAAGAGGCGGGCGTCAGCCGCAGCGACATCGACTACGTCGGGCTGTACGACTCGTTCACGATCACGGTTCTGCTGGCGCTCGAGGACCTCGGTTTCTGCGACAAGGGCGAGGGCGGCAAGTTCGTGCTCGGCGGAACCCTGCAGGCGCCGTTCGGCAAGCTGCCGTTCAACACCGACGGTGGTTCGCTCTGCAATAACCACCCCGCCAACCGAGGCGGCATGACGAAGATGATCGAGGCGGTCCGCCAGCTGCGCGGGGAGGCACACGCTGCCGTGCAGGTGCCTGACTGCGAGATCGCCCTGGCACACGGTACGGGTGGCTGGCTGTCCACGCGGATGGGCAATGCCACCGTCATCCTCAGCAGGGAGGACGTATGACAACGGGCGCGGGGCTGCCGGCCCCGATACCGGAAGTGCAGCCGGAGACAGCAGCGTTCTGGGAGGCGACCTCTCGCGGCGTGCTGCTCGTCCAGCGCTGTACGGCCTGTAGCACGTCCGTGTGGTACCCGCGTTTCCTGTGTTCGAACTGTCACAGTGGCGAGTTGGAGCAGGTCGAGGCTTCCGGGCGCGGAACGGTGTACAGCTTCACGCTGACGGCCCGAGGGATCCTCGAGTACAAGGATTGCGGTCCCTACGTGCTCGCCCTCGTCGAGCTCGAGGAGGGCCCGAAGATGCTCACCAACATCGTGGAGTGTGACCCCGAGATGCTCGCCATCGGACAGCCCGTGCAGGTGGTGTTTCACGACACGGGAGCTGGTTCGGCGTTGCCACGCTTTCGTCCGGCGGTTTGACGGTGGGACAGCGCTTCCCGGTGGAGGAGGGTCATGTCATGGCCTTCGCCCGCGCGGTTGGGGAGCCCATGCCCTCGCCTGAGCGGGTCGTGCCTCCCACTTTCACGGCGACCTCGATCCAGCATGATCCCGAGCACATGCGGGGCATGCGCCCCACGGGTGCGCTGGCTGTCGCTCCTGTGGGCGGTGGTGAGCTGCTCCACGCCGAGCAGCACTTTGAGTACTTGCTGCCCGTTCATCTCGGTGACGTTCTCGATGTGACGGAGGAGTACGGCAGGCGCTGGACCAAGAACAGCAAGCGCGGAGGCAAGCTGCTGTTCACCGAGCTCGTGAAGGAGCTGCGCAACCAGCACGGCGCGGTTGTCGTGCGGTCGCGGATGGTGCTGGTCGAAACTCCGCCGACGTCAGCGAGCGTCGATGAACGTCCTGCCTGAGGTCGGCCAGGTCCGCAGCATGGTCGTGTGCGCCGAAGTGACCAGAACGCAGATCGTGCAGTACGCCGGGGCGTCCGGCGACTTCAGCCCGTTGCACACCGACGAACCGGCGGCCAGGGCCGCGGGTAACGCGTCGATCATGGCGCACGGGATGATGACGATGGCTTTGAGTAGCCAAATTGTCACCTCATGGTTTGGCGCCGACTCGCTGCGCACATTCGGCGTCCGATTCACGGCGCCCGTGTGGCCGGGGGACCGGCTGACCACCACGGCCACCATTGCCGCGGTCGACACTCACGGTTCCTGCGTTCGGGTACGGATCACCCTGAAGACGACCAATGACGATGGCCTGCCGGTGCTGCACGGCGACGCCGTTGTGACGGTTGACTCTAATTCAAAACTAAAGTAGAAAAAAGAGGTGGCCGCACCCTGGGAACATCCGCACGCCGCAGCAGTTCGTAACCTCATGCGGGCCTTCACCGAACGCGACCGTCTCACGATCGAGGCACTCTTGGCGCCTGGCTGCGTGTGGCGGGTCCCCGGGAACAACGCGCTCGCCGGCGAGTACGTCGGACGTGCGGAAGTCATGGGCCTGTTCGGCATGGTGCGGCGGATCCTGGCCCAGCCGGCCGCCTTCGAAGTGATTGACATTGCGACGAGCGACGACCGGGCGATCGTCTTCCAGTACGGCGTCATCACGATCGGCGATCGCGTCCTGCGCATGAAGGAGTGCCTCATCTACCGTTTCGAAGCGGACTTGATCGTCGAGGTGGACGAGTTCCAATACGACCAGGCGGCCTTCGACGCCACCTTCGCCGTCGGCCTGACTGCGGGGAGCGGTCCCACGTGAAGACCCTTCCGCACCGCACCCCCCGCGAGGCCCTCGCGCGGGTACCCAACGGGAGCCACCTGGTGTCGGCTCCTGGCATGGGCGCCCCGACGACGCTGCTCGACGCCTTGGGTGAGGTAGCGCCTGGACGCGACTGGACGCTGTCATCGGGACTGCTCCTCAGCGGCTACCCGTTCGTCGCCGCCGTGACAGCGGGGGAGATGATCTACCGCACCTGGCACGTCATGCCTCCGATCCGCGACCTGGTCGCCGAAGGGGTCATCGGCTACGTCCCCGCTCGGGCCTCGCGTCTTGCAGCCCTGTTCGAGCGCTGGCGCGTCGGGGCTGCCCTCGTGCGGGTAAGCCCGCCGGACGCTCGAGGTCATTGCTCACTCGGGCCATCTGTCAGCTACGGGCTGGCGGCGCTGCGTACAGCACAGACCTTGATCGCTGAGGTCGATGCCAGCGTGCCCCGGACCCGTGGTGAGTCATGTGTGCACGTGTCGATCTTCGACTCGCTTGTCGAGTCCGTGACGCCGCTGCCGACCTACACATCCGCGAAGCCGGACGAGATCTCCACGGCGATCGCGAGGAACGTCCTGCGGCTGCTTCCCGGAAACCCCACGCTCCAGATAGGTATCGGCGCCATCCCCGAGACGCTCGTGCGCTCCCTGGCGTCGGCTGACCTGGGCGGCGTGCGTTTCGTCGGCATGGCGACAGACGAGATGGTGGACCTCTTTGCGGCGGGGGTGCTCAGTGCCGGCGACGTGCTGCCCACCCCTGCTGTGCTGAGCCCCGACATGATGGGCACGCAGAAGCTGCTCCGGTTCAGTGACGACAACCCTGCCATCGGAATGTATCCGTCGTCGGTCTCGCATGACGCCACCCGGCTGGGAGAGATCGAGCGCTTCGTGTCCATCAACACGGCGGTCGAAGTGGACCTGGCCGGGAACGTCAACAGCGAGACCGTTAATGGCCGTCAGATCTCCGGTACCGGAGGAAGTCTGGACTATGTGGACACTGCCACGCGGTCGCCTGGCGGCATGCGTATCATTGCTCTCCCGTCTGCCTCCTCCGGAGGAAAGGTGTCCCGGATCGCAGCGTCGGTTCGGACGGTCACCATCCCACGCACGATGGTCGACGTGATCGTGACCGAGCACGGGGTGGCTCGACTGGACGGCCGGACCACGCGCGAGCGGGGAGAGGCCCTCATCGCAATCGCACACCCTGACCACCGCGATGCACTCCGAGAGGCGGCCCTCTGGTGACCACCCACACGCGGCGAGGGCGCTACCTCGATGAGCTTGTGGTCGGCGACGTCTATGCGCATCGTCCGGGACGCACCGTCACCGACACCGACAACGTACTCTTCACGACCCTCACCATGAATACTCAGAGCCTCCACCTGGATGCCGACTATGCTTCGCGCACCGAATTCGGCAAGGTTCTCGTGAACAGCCTCTTCACGATGTCCACCGTCGTCGGTCTGAGCGTCGGCGACCTCACGGAGGGCACGACAGTGGCCAACCTCGGCTTCAGCGAGATCGTCTTTCCGGCCCCGGTATTCGTCGGGGACACGCTGTTCGCGGAGACCGAGGTCGTCTCCGTCCGGGAGTCGTCCTCTCGCCAGGGGCAGGGTGTCGTCGAGTTCGAACACCGGGGTCTCAACCACAGAGGCGAGCTCGTCTGTCGTGCCCGTCGCGTGGCACTCATGCTGGCGGCGCCCACTGGTGAGAGCCACGGCCAGACGCGTTGACGCATTCGAATCTGAGACAGATTATGTATGCGAGCGTCACCGAGACGTTGTTGGCCGCTCGCGGCCGAGGCATCAGGGGCTGGGAGCAGGCATGACGGACGAGACCTACGACTACGTCGTTGTCGGTGGCGGTTCTGCTGGCGCCGTCGTCGCCAGTCGCCTCGCGGAAGTGGGCGCCCACGTCCTGCTCCTCGAAGCCGGCAAGAACGATCGTCGTCGTTTGGAGATCCTGGTCCCCGCCGGCGTCGCGGTCGCCTACGAGAAGCACAACTGGAAATACCCTGCCGAGCCAGACCCTTCCCGCGGCAACCGCCCAGAGGCATGGATGGCGGGCAAGGTGATGGGCGGAGGCGGGTCGATCAACTCCTGCGTCTACGTCCGCGGCAACCGAGCCGACTACGACGGCTGGGCTGAGCTGGGCTGCAAGGGGTGGGACTACGAGTCCGTGCTGCCGGCCTTCAAGCGCATCGAGACCTGGGAAGGGGGCGAGAATTCCTTCCGCGGCGGCAGCGGTCCCGTCTCCGTAACCACGCAATGCAACCGAGGCCAGGCCAACATGGCCTTTGTCGAGGCGGCCAAGCAGGCCGGGTACCCCGAGACCGCGGACTACAACGGTGAAACGCAGGACGGCGTAGCTCTGGCGCAGGTCAACCACCGCCGCGGCACCCGATCCTCGTCCTCGCGTGAGTACGTCAAGCGCATCGCTCCGAAGGATCGGCTGACTGTGCGCACGCAGGCCACGGTGGCGCGCGTTCTGCTCGAGGGCAAGGTCGCCGTCGGCGTGGAGTACAAGCACAAGGGTGACGTGAGGCGGGCCCGAGCCCGGCAGGAGGTCGTACTCAGCGCTGGCACCATGGCAACGCCGAAGTTACTCATGCTCTCAGGCATCGGACCCTCTGCGCACCTGCATGAGCACGGCATCAACCTCGTGCACAACCTCCCCGGCGTCGGCTCGAACCTGCACGAGCATGCCTATCTCATGCAGCGTTATCACGCGAAGATCCATACTTTCAACAAGCCGAGGGTCGGCGACATACTCGGAGGCCTCAAGGATTACGTCCTGCACGGCACCGGCGTGCTCGCGCTCACGATGGTCCAGGTGCAGGTCATGGCCAAGACAGACCCCTCGCTGTCGGCGCCGGACGTGCAGCTGCAGTTCACCCCCATCGCCATCACGCGTGACGTCGACGACAACGGCATGTTCAACGTTCAGCCGGCCAAGCAGGAGGGTTTCCTCGCCTCTTCGACCTTTACTCACACCCGCTACCGCGGCCGAATCAGCCTGCGCAGCGCGGACCCGATGGAGCCGCCTCGGATCGAGATGCAGCTCCTCGGGCATCCCGATGACCTTCGCGACACGCTGCGGGGTCTACGACTGGTTGAGGAGGTGATGGAGCAGCCTGCCATGAGGGAGATCACCGCCGGGCGCTTCGCCCCCGAGTCGGAGTGTCGAACGGATGCGGACTGGGAGGCGTACGCGCGTGGCAATGTCGTCCCGTCCTACCACCCGGTAGGCAGCTGCAAGATGGGTGCCGATGGCGACGCGGTGGTCGACCCCGAGCTACGAGTGCACGGCATCGGTGGGCTGCGCGTGATCGACGCCTCGGTCATGCCGAAGGTGACCACGGGCAACACCAACGCACCGTCCATGATGATCGGTGAGCGCGGGGCAGATTTCCTGCTTGGCCGCTCTTGACCCGCACTGCTTGATGATGCTGGTCGAGCGGTCGTGCTGGCGACAGTCTTCCGTGGTACACGGCGCCGTCGGTACATCGCCATGATGTTGCGAGCCCGACGGCCTGGGGCATGCCGACCGGGGACAGGGCTGCGCGCCATGAGCGCCGATCAGTCAGCGACCGGCTGCGCGCCCCGAACAGGGGTGCTGACCCCACTGGGACAACAGCGGAGGCAGGCAGGCGAGGCAGCCGGTCGGTGAGGTTACCCGGTCACTTCGGCCCGAAGCGCTGGGCCCCATCAATGCGGATGGTCTCGCCGTTGATGTAATCGTTGCCGACGAGGAACGACACCAAATCCGCGTACTCGTCGGCGCGTCCCATGCGTTTGGGGAAGGGAACGGACTTTCCCCAGGTCTCGTGGGCGGTCCCCTCGTCCAGCTGAAAGGCGGGCGTGAAGAAGGTGCCGGGAGCGATGGTCACCACTCGGATCCCCACGGCAGCGAGGTCACGTGCCGCGACCAGCCCCAGCCCGACAACGCCGCCCTTGGCCGCGCTGTAGTCGCTCTGCCCGATCTGGCCTTCGAATGCTGCGATGCTGGCCGTGTTGACGACGAGACCCCGCGCACCGGAGTCGAGCGGCTCGAGTGCCGCCATGGCCGCTGCGACCTGCCGGAGAAGGTTGAACGTCCCTGACAGGTAGATACGGATCGTCCGATCGAAAAGCTCCTGTGGTATGGGTGCGCCACTCCGGTCCAGGATGCGCTGCTGAGCAACGGGTCCGGCGTGTGCGCAAACGGAGACGCGCAGTTCCCCAAGCTCCGACGCAGCCGCGATGGCCGACGTCACGGACTCTTCGTCCGTGACGTCGGTTCGCACGAAGACAGCGGCCTCGCCAAGGTCCTGAGCGAGTGCCTTCCCTCGCTCTTCCGCAAGGTCGGCGATCACCACCCGCGCGCCGTCGGCTACCAGCCGGCGTACCGTCGCCTCGCCGAGGCCGCCGGCCCCCCCGGAAACGAGCGCTGCCTTGCCACGGATCTCCACTGATGTCCTCTCGTCGATGGTGGTCTAGCGGGCCAGCCAGATCGGCGAGCGCTTCTCTGCGAAGGCTCGTGGACCTTCCTTGGCGTCTTCCGACAGCGCCAGTACCGCGAACTCCCGCTCGGTGAGCGCCCAGAGGCTGTCCTCGTCGTGCCGGGTGCCGTCCTCGGCGCCGTAGGCGATCCTCTTGCTGGCCTGGACAGCGAGCGGGGCGTTGGCGGCGATCTGCGCCGCTAGGCCCATCGCGGCGCCAAGGGCCCCTCCGGCCGGCACTACGCGGTTGATCAGACCCCAGCGCAACGCGTCTGTGGCACTCATCGGTTCACCTGTGAGGAGCAGCTCGAGGGCGACGCGGTGAGGGAGCTGTCGTGTCAGGCGGAACGCACCTCCCGCTCCGGCGACCAACCCCCGCTTCACTTCGGGGAGCCCGATCGTCGCCGTCTCGACAGCGACGACGAGGTCGCATGACAGCGCGAGTTCGGTCCCGCCACCGAGTGCGGCGCCGTTGACCGCGGCGATGGTGGGTTTGGACGTGAAGTGGTTGGCGAAACCGGCGATGCTCCAGTGCTCCCTACCGACCGGCAGGATGCGCTCGCCACGCATGATCGCCTTGAGGTCGGCGCCCGCGCTGAAGGCCTGGTCGCCCGCTCCGGTGAGCACGATCACGCGGACGTCCGGATCACTGTCTGCAGCCGCCACCGCGTTCCCCACCAGCAGGCAGACATCGTGGTCGACCGCGTTGCGGGCGTCGGGGCGGTTGAGCGTGATCACGACGACATGGTCGTGGCTGGAGACCAGCACTTTGCCGGGGTCGCTCACCTCGGGCATCGCGCTCCTCACAGCAGTTCGAAGATGGTCGCATTGGCTTGACCGCCGCCCTCGCACATGGTCTGCAAGCCGTAGCGGATGCGGTTGTCGCGCATGTGGTGCAGCAGTGTGGTCGCGATCCGGGCGCCGGACCCGCCGACCGGGTGCCCGAGCGCGATCGCGCCTCCGCGGGGGTTCACGATCGCGGCGTCCGTTCCGATCTCGGCCAGCCAGGCCAACGGCACCGAAGCGAAGGCTTCGTTGACCTCGAAAGCACCGATGTCATCCACCTTGAGGTGCGCACGCTTCAGCGCCTTGCGGGTGGCAGGGATCGGCCCCGTCAGCATGACGACCGGGTCGTCACCGATCACGACCGACGTGTGAACGCGCGCCAGTGGCTCCCAGCCGTGGTGGCGAGCGATCTCGCTGGTGGTCACGAGCAGGGCGGCCGCACCGTCGGTGATCTGGGACGAGTTGCCTGCTGTGACCACGCCCTCCTCCTTGAACGCCGTCCTGAGTGCTGCCAGAGCATCGAGCGTTCCACCGCGCCGGACGCCCTCATCCCGCTCCAAGCCACCTACCGCCACGATCTCCCCGTCGAACGCCCCGGCGTCCAAGGCGGCGGCGGCCCGGGCGTGGGACTCGAGCGCGTATCGGTCGAGGTCATTGCGGCTGAGCCCCCATCGCTCGGCGATGAGCTCCGCCCCGAGGCCCTGATGCGGCGTGGTGCCGAAGCGCTCCTGCCAACCCGTACCGCCGTACGGATCTCCCCCGATGGTGAACGCCAGGCCCATGGGGATGCGCGACATGGACTCCACGCCACCGGCGACGGCCACGTCGTAGTGCCCGGCGATCACCCCGGCCGCGGCGAAGCTGAGCGCCTGTTGCGAACTCCCGCAGGCACGGTCGACCGTCACACCTGGCACGTGCTCGGGCCAACCTGCCGACAACGCGGCTGTGCGGGCGATGTCTCCGGTTTGCTCGCCGACCTGCCCGACGCATCCCCAGACCACGTCGTCGACGAGTGCGGGGTCGAGATCGGCGCGTCCGGCGAGCTCGCGCAGCACCGTGGCGCTGAGGTCCGCCGGGTGCACATCGGCCAGCCCCCCTCCGCGCTTGCCCAGCGGCGTACGGACGGCTTCGACGACGACGGCGTCTCGCATACGGCTCCTTGCGGCACGGCCCCTCGGCTGCGGGGCTTGTTCTAGAGACAAATCTAAACCATAGTTGAATCGATGCTGCAAGGGTCTTTGGGCAGCGGAAAGGAGCTGAGGTGATGGGCAAGGTGCTCAGGGTGGCCGTCGTCGGCGCAGGGCCTGCCGGCCTCTACACCGCGGACGCCCTCCTGTTCCAGCGGGACGTGCCGGTCGAGGTCGACGTCTTCGATCGCCTACCCACCCCCTTCGGCCTGCTGCGCTATGGCGTGGCTCCTGATCACCTCAAGATGAAGTCGCTCACGAAGGTGCTACAACGCACCCTCGACGACGACCGGGTCCGCTTCTTCGGCAGTGTCGTTATCGGCAAGGACCTCACGGTGGAGGAACTCCGCGCCCGCTACCACGCCGTGGTCTATGCGTTCGGAGCATCCACGGACCGCGGGCTCGGCGTCCCAGGTGAAGCCCTCCCAGGCTCGGCCTCCGCCACGCACTTCGTGCACTGGTACTCGGGGCACCCTGACGTTCCCGCCGACACCTTCCGCCTCGACGCGGAGGCTGTGGCCGTCGTCGGCGTCGGGAACGTGGCCATTGATGTCACGCGAATGCTCCTGAAGGACGCCGGGGCCCTTCGCCGTACTGACATCCCCGACCCGGTGTTGGACGTTTTGGCAGCGAGCAAGGTCCGCGAGGTGCATCTGCTCGGTCGTCGCGGTCCGGCCCACGCGAGCTTCACGAGCAAGGAGCTCAGGGAACTCGGCAACCTCGAGGGTGTCGACGTCGTCGTCGACCCGGCACAGCTCGAGCTCGACGATGTCACCGCTGCACGCTGCGCCGACAACCCCGACGTGCAGCGCAACCTCACGATCCTCCGGGAGTGGTCCGGCCGCCCGAGGTCCGCAGCGGCCCGGTCGCTGCACATTCGGTTCTGGACGCGCCCTGTCGAGCTCAGGGGCGAGGGCGCCTTGCAGGCGGTCGTGCTGGAGGAGACGACTCTCTCCGGCGCTGGTGCCGTCGTCTCGACCGGGCGGCGCACCGAGATCCCGGTCCAACTGCTTCTCCGCTCGATTGGCTATCGCGGTGTGGCTGTCGCGGGTGTCCCGTTCGACGAGGAGCGCGGCACGGTTCCTTCCGTCGACGGGCGGGTGTCGCGCGACGGCGCGTCGCCTCCCGGTGAGTACGTTGCCGGCTGGATCGGGCGCGGCCCCGTCGGTGTCCTCGGCACGAACAAGTCCGATGCCGAGGTGGTCGTACAGCGGTTGCTCAGCGACGCAGCCTTTCTGACAGCCGGGTCGTCCCAGCTCTCCGACGTCACGACACTGCTTCGCGGGCGCAAGGTGGCGTTCGTCGACTGCTCCGGATGGGGTGCGATCGATGCGGCCGAGGTCGCCCGGGGGGCCGAGCGTGAGCGGCCGCGCGCGAAGATCGCCACATGGGCGGAACTGCTGGTGGCGGCACATTCGGCTGACGTCGTCTGAGTCTCGCGGACGAGACGGAAAGAAGGTCTGGTGGACGGAGTCGACCTTGCGGCACTGCTGTTCCGGACAACTCTGGGAGGGGTGATGCTCGCGCACGGGTGGAATCACCTGTTCGGGCCTGGTGGTGTTGACGGCACTGCTCGCTGGTTCGGCAGCATGGGCCTGCGCCCTCCACGGGTGCATGCGCTGGCCAGCGGCTCGATCGAGTTGGCGTCAGGTGCAGCGCTCCTTCTGGGCCTGTTGACGACGCTCTCGTGCGCAGCGGTGATCGGCGTGATGACGGTGGCATTCGTAACCGCACACCGGCGCAACGGGTTCTTCATCTTCAGGCCAGGCCAGGGCTGGGAGTACGTCGCGGTGCTCGCCGTCGTCACAGCGGCGCTGGGAGCCTTGGGGCCCGGTGAGGTGTCGGTGGACCAGCTGCTGGGGTTTGCTGACGAGCTGGACGGCGCGCTCGGCCTGCTCGTGTCGGCTGGGCTCGGGCTGGCCGGCGCCGCTGTGCTGCTGGCGGTCGCCTGGAGACCGGACCCACCTGCATGACCAGGTCAACCGTTGCACTAGTCGTTGAATGCAACTTAGGTTCTCGCCCGAGAAACGTGCTGGGGTCACGTCAGTGGCCTCACGGAGAAGGACTGTCATGACAGCGCAGGCACAAGAGCAGGCACAAGAGCAGGCCACGACGGGACCTGCCCTGATCGAGGTGCGCTGCCCCGCAGACGGGCGGCTCATCGCGTCGGTCCCCGATGAGGGTCCGGAAGGCGTAGCCGCAGCCGCAAGAAGGTTACGGGAGGCGCAGCCGGCATGGGAGGACCTGGGTCCTGATGGTCGCGCCAAGCACATGTTTCGCTTCCTCGACTGGATCCTTGACAACGAGAAGCACCTCGTCGGCCTCATGCAGGAGGAGACTGGCAAGTCCTGGGGTGACGCGGGCCTCGAGGTCGCCATGGCGGTGGACCTCATCAACTACTACGGCAAGCACGCCAAGGAATTCCTCGCCGACCGCAAGGTGAAGTCCTGGGGTGCTGCCGGTATGACGAAGAAGCTGAGGCTCTTCGCCCGTCCGTACCAGCTCGTCGGAATGCTCACCCCTTGGAACGGGCCACTGGGTGGCCCCATGCTCGACGGCGTACCCGCGCTCATGGCCGGTTGCGCAGTCTTGTTCAAGCCATCGGAGTTCACGCCTCTGACCTGGGCGGAAGCAACCCGCGGCTGGCTCGAGGAGGTACATGCCCCCCCGATCCTCGCGACTATCACAGGTGGACCCGAGACCGGAGCGGCGGTCGTGGAGGAAGTCGACATGGTCGCCTTCACGGGCTCCACCAGGACCGGCCGCAAGATCGCGGCAAGGGCTGGGGAGGGTCTGTTGCGTTATGGGAAAGCAGGACATGGC
>NZ_CAAAFT010000215.1:0-3098 GCF_900634765.1 Candidatus Protofrankia californiensis
AGTCCGCACGACCAACTCGACATAGCCAGCCGCCAACGTCATCCACATCAGGGTCGCCATCAGCAGCGCGACAACGCCCCCACCAAGAGGCTTGAAATTGTCGACTGCGATCGTTTCCAGCATCCGCGTCGCGGTATCCCTGGCCGGTAGCACCGCCTCGGACAAGGCGTCTGCAAGGATCAACCCGTGGTCGACGAGCCAGGGCCAACCGACCACAGCCAGCACAGCGACGGGGATGTCTCGCACGATCTTTGCCATCGCCATGCCGGGCTCACCGGAGAATATTCCCTGGATCACACCGAGAAATATGTAGCCGACGAGCAGTACCATGCTGAACGACGCCACCATCGAATAGGCGCCGTTTGGACCGATGAACTCCTGCGTTGTCACATGAGGAAACGTGGTTTGGGAAAAAAATCCTCCAACGAGATGGCTGGAGGCCTCAAGAACGCCGCCGATCATCGTCCCGATAATCGCGTTCGCCACGTCCTGCACCGGGCCGACGACCGCGTTCCCAAGCTGATCCTTCAGCCATCCCAGTCCCGGGATGTCTATCGCCTGAACCCGGTAGCCGACCGTGCTCGCCGAAGGACACCACGACCCACTCTCGGTGCACGCGCTGCCCGCTGGCACGGCAGAGCCCACGCCTGCGTAGCCGTCCGTCCATGTGCTGCTCTCCGGGTCCGCGGCTACCGCGCAGGTCGCCATGCAGGCCGATCTATCGGTAACGGAGCCCTGCGACAACGAGCGGAACAGCACAATCGCGGCCACCGCGCCGATAGCAACCAGCATGATCAGAATGGCGAGCACGGTTGCCAGAACGCCGCGCCTCCATCCACCGCTGCGGGCTATCCGCCGATGCCGCCCGCCGGGCGTCATGCCGTGCCGCGACCGGACGAGGTCGTCACCGCGATCCTGTCGATGTCTTCCCATCGCGGCGGCCTCAGTTCCGCAGCCAGTTGACGATGGCCGGCGCGAACCGGATGACTAGCACGCCGCCACCGCCGGCCAGGATGAGTCCGACACCCCGGTTGCCTGCGGCCCCGGAGCCGGTTGCCCGGCTGATTGCCATCGCCGCGCCACCGATGAGCACCATAAGAAGGCAGCAGACAAACGCCGCCTCCGCGGCGAAATTCAGCAGCTCCTGCACCTTGTCCCACCCCGGCGCACCGCCCCACGATGGCGCCACGGTCATAGCCGGCGCCGGAGTCAACGTCGTCGGAGTCTGCGCCCACGCGCCCGACGCAGAGCCCAGCAGGAACAGCGGGATTGTCGTGCAGCAGCCGAGCAGCCGGGCAGCCACGCGCCGCCAGCGCAACGCCCTCAAGCAAGAAGAGATCCGAGAGAGGCCAGACATGACGGGTGCCTCCAGAAGGTCTGGGAAGACTGGTCCGACCCGCCCGAGTCCCTCTCATCCTTACGACCGGAAGATCATAAAACGGTGTTGTCTAACCGTTGTTGAACGAAATGTTCTGACCGCCGTTTCAGAATCGGCACCACACGACCGGGCCTCAGCCCCTGGCAGGCATGTGACCAATGTCCGCACCAGTCGAACTCGTCTGTGGCTGATGGAGTCCCGTGGCTCGCGAAGGCCCAGAATCCCCGTACCTGGAGAGTCGTTCGCGTGACTATGCGAGCACGATCGGCTCCCATTTACTAGTGCAACCTTCCTCAAAGGAGGTACACAAACCGGCGGCGGAGTTTCCGGGTTGGTGCTGCCGGCCGTCCCCAGACCCAGGGCTTGGCGCGAGCGTTGAGCTGGGCGGTGGCCAGGTCGACGGCGTGGGTGATCTCGTCGGTGTCGACGAAGGTCTGTCCGGCGAACGCGGCCCGGCGCAGCAGCCGCCACCAGCCCTCGGCCATGTTCAACCAGCAGGCCTTCTTCGGGATGAACACCTGCTGGATCCGCGGGTGGCGGGCCAGCCAGCGGCGGACCTTCCCGCTGGTGTGGGTGGACAGGTTGTCGGTGACCACCCGGATCGGGCCGCGGGGATTGGCCTGGGCGATGCGGGTCAACAGCTGTATCCAGCCGTCGCTGTTACGCGAGGGGGCGCAGCAGGTGACCTCCTGGCCGTCGCGGATGCGCAGGCCGCCGAAAACCCAGGTCTTCTCGCTGCCGCGGGAGTACTCCAGGGGTGCTGTGATGCGGTGGCCGTCGGGTGACCAGCCCGGTGTCGGCGGGAACGTACGCGGGATCACCGGACCCAGCTCGTCGGCGCAGATCACCGTGGCGTCGGCCGGCGGGTGGGTGTAGAGCTCGACGACCGCCGCCCTTGTGGGACGAAGTCGGGGTCCTGGCTTGCCGCCCAGGAGCGGGTGTGCCGCCAGCGCACCTTCTCGGCCAGCAGGATGCGGCGTACCTGACTGCGCTGGATCTGGATCCCCTCGGCCTGGGCGGTCTCGGTGAGGGTGTTCAGGGTCCACTGGGGTGGGCCGGTCTCGTCGGCGGCGCTCAGCTCGCCGGTGTCATCGCGGACCGGCCGGCCCGGGGGGTCGGCGCGGGCCAGGGCGATGATGCGGCCCCGCTCGTCTTCGGTGATGCGTGGTTTGCGGCCGGCTCCGGGCCGGTCACCCAGCCCGTCGAGGCCCTCGGCGTTGAACCGGGCCAGGCGTTCGCGCACGGTCTGCATGTGGCAGCCCAGCCGGGCGGCGATGGTGCTGGTGCGCTCACCGTCCCAGCTGGCCACGATCATCTTCGCCCGCATGATCCAGTCGCCGGGGGCGTGTCGCGACCCGGCCAACTTCCGGATCTTCTGCTCCTCCTCCGCGTTCGCGGGAGGGCGGGCATACAACAACTTCGGCATGAAAGACCGCCTCCCTGCCAGGATCCCACCGGCACAGACGATCTACAACCGTAATGAGGAACGTTGCACTAGAGCACCGGTCAAGTAGTCAGGCTGCTTGCTGATCGGATTTCTGGCGGGCAATCACGTGGAGGTTGTGTACCACCGCGGTCCGGCGGAGGTCGAACAGGTTCTTACGCAGCCCGCGGTAGCGGGCGCGGCGTCCCTGCCAGTAGCCGACATGGGCCAGGGTGTGTTCGACCGTGGTGCGTTCGCGCAGGCGGGCACGGCCGGCCGGGGTCGCCTGACGGCGGC
>NZ_CAAAFT010000216.1:0-13559 GCF_900634765.1 Candidatus Protofrankia californiensis
GCCCAGGCACGGGAGGTTGTGATCCTCACCGAGGCCGGGGCCCCGGTGCCGCCGGACGACAGTTCCCTTCGATCGGACCGTCCGAAGTTGTGATCCTCACCGAGGCCGGGGCCCCGGTGCCGCGCTCCCCGAAAGGACATCCCGATCATGGCTACTGGTTGTGATCCTCACCGAGGCCGGGGCCCCGGTGCCGCGGTCGGTCGTAGATCGTCGCCTTGTCGGTTCGGTAGTTGTGATCCTCACCGAGGCCGGGGCCCCGGTGCCGCCTCGACGTGGATCTGCCTCGGGGCGGGGTGACGTGGTTGTGATCCTCACCGAGGCCGGGGCCCCGGTGCCGCTCCGAAACGTTCAGCTCCACATGGATGACCGCTGAAGTTGTGATCCTCACCGAGGCCGGGGCCCCGGTGCCGCCGCCGATGAGTAACGCGCAGATGGGACGAGGGTGGAGTTGTGATCCTCACCGAGGCCGGGGCCCCGGTGCCGCTTGGCCACCGGTCGGCCGGTGGCGATCACCACGTGTTGTGATCCTCACCGAGGCCGGGGCCCCGGTGCCGCTCGAGTTCGTCCTCCAGGATCGGGCCCAACTTCTGGTTGTGATCCTCACCGAGGCCGGGGCCCCGGTGCCGCGCCCGGGTGAACAGTGGGATCACCTGCTCCTGAACGTTGTGATCCTCACCGAGGCCGGGGCCCCGGTGCCGCCGCGTTCGATGCAGATCTCGACCGGTGCGTCGAGATGTTGTGATCCTCACCGAGGCCGGGGCCCCGGTGCCGCGTGACCACGACGGCGTAGAGATCGATGGCCAAAGGGTTGTGATCCTCACCGAGGCCGGGGCCCCGGTGCCGCGCTGGATCACAACATACGGCGTGTCCACGGCAAGGTTGTGATCCTCACCGAGGCCGGGGCCCCGGTGCCGCGTCGCTGTCGACTGTCCGCTGTCCAAGCCGTGGAAGTTGTGATCCTCACCGAGGCCGGGGCCCCGGTGCCGCCCGTCCTTCGCAACGAACATGTCGGCGTAGCTGGCGTTGTGATCCTCACCGAGGCCGGGGCCCCGGTGCCGCCCAGGCCAATCCCGTCATGGTGGCGGCCCTGGCGGTTGTGATCCTCACCGAGGCCGGGGCCCCGGTGCCGCCTCCGACCGACGCAAGTCGCTTCCGTGCATACGACGTTGTGATCCTCACCGAGGCCGGGGCCCCGGTGCCGCCCTGCTTGAACAGGGCATTCGGCTTCCTATAGTGCATGCGCGTGGGTAGGAGTGGCGACGGGTGTCCATTTCATCCCGTTTTTGGCTTCGGGGGCTCCTGCCTTCTGGGAGGAGCTGGGGATTCCTAGATCGGGGGTGGGTTTGCGGCTGGGTTCGCGGCCGGCGATCTGAGCGCCGTGGAGCCCCCTAATTCTGTCGTACCCGTGTTGTTAGATTCGCATGCGGTCGTCGCGTAGAGCGGGGACACGGGCTACGGGGGCGTGGTTGTGATGTGGGCGCACAGTATGAATGCTGCCGGCAGGCGGCATCTACTGGTCGATCATCTCGTTGGGACTGGGGATCTTGCCGCACGGTTCGCCTCGGCGTTCGGCGCGGGGGAACTGGGACGGTTTCTAGGGCTGGCGCATGACGTGGGGAAGGCGTCATGCCTGTGGCAGGAGGGCCTGCTCGCCGCGGAGGCGACTGGCGGGCGAGTCAAGGTGAATGGCAGGTCGGTTGATCACAAGTCGATGGGAGTGTGGCTGGCTGAGCAGCGCCGGGCTGGGCTGCTCGGCTTGGCGTTGCACGGCCATCACGGAGGTTTGAGCAGCCCGTCGGCAATGACGGCTGCAATGGGTCGCCTGAACAAGGAGGTTCGCCAGAGCTGGGCGGAGGTGGAGGCGGCACTCGCGCCACTGCTGCCGGGGTTGTTCGACGGCCCAGCGGTGAAACTTCCCGCGGCTGTGGCGAGTGAGAGCGACGCGGAGATCCTGGTTCGTCTGCTGTTCAGCTGTCTGGTTGACGCGGACGCGCTCGACACCGAGGCGCACCGTCGGGCGGCGGCGCCTCGTGTGGCGCCTCCTGTTGACATGGAGATGCTGTGGGATCGCTTCGAGGCACGGCGGAAGACGTTCCTGGAAGGCCGGGTGATCTCGGCTGTTGACCGGTGGAGATCGGAGGTCTACGAGGCGTGCCTGTCAGCAGCAGTGGGGCAGCCTGGGATCTACCGGCTTCCAGCGCCCACGGGTTCGGGGAAGACGATCGCGTCGGCTGCGTTCGCGTTACGACATGCCGTCGAGCGTGGCAAGAGCCGGGTGATCGTGGCGGTTCCGTTCACCACAATCACAGAGCAGAACGCCCAGGTGTATCGCCAGCTACTTGATCCCCGTCGGGAGGGCGACGGCGCGCCAGTCGTCCTGGAGCATCACACCAACATTCCTCTTACGGAGTCGGACGCTGGGGGCAGCGCTGAGCGGTGGCGTCGACTGGCGGCGGAGAACTGGGACGCCCCGTTCGTGGTGACGACCACGGTGCAGATGTTCGAGTCGCTGTTTGGCCGTCGGCCGTCGCGGATGCGCAAGGTACACCGGCTGGCAAACGCGGTGATCGTGCTCGACGAGGTGCAGGCGCTGCCTGTGGAGTTGTTGGAGCCGATCGTCGACGGGCTGCGGGTGCTGACGGCACGTTTCGGAACGACGGTGCTGTTGGCCTCGGCGACCCAGCCTGAGCTGTGGGAGCTGGGCCCGCTGCGGAACACGGCGCCACGGGAGATCATCGCCGATCCGGCGCCGTTGTACAGGTCGCTGCGGCGGGTGCGGTATCGCTGGTGGAGCGATCCGCAGCCGACCTTGGATCAGGTCGCCGACAAACTCGCCGCGCCGCTGGCTTCCAGCGCCGACCAGGTATTGGTCGTCGTCAACACCATCGCGGACGCACAGCGGATGTACGCCCTGGTGCGAGAACGCGTCGGAGCGGACGTCACGGTGCTGCACCTGTCTACGGCGATGTGCGCGGCGCACCGCGGTCAGATACTCGGCGAGGTCCGAAGGCTGCTGGCCGAGGGCCGGCCGGTACGACTGATCAGCACCCAGCTGATCGAAGCGGGTGTCGACGTCGACTTCCCGGTGGTCTACCGGGCGTTCGCGCCGGCCGATGCGCTGCAACAGGCCGCTGGGCGGGCCAACCGGGAAGGGGCGCTGGGTCCTGAAGGGGGCCTGGTCGTGGTGTTCAACCCGGCGGACGGCGGCGCTCCCGGCGCTTACAGGATCCCGGTGGATATCACGAGCGAGGTGATGGGTGAGGGGATCGCGGATCCTGACGAGCTAGCTGCCCTCCGTAGCTTCTACCTGCAGTACCTCAACGACCAGCGAGTCGTCGGCCTGGCCAGCCGTGGGCGCGCGGTTCAGACCAGCCGGCAGCGGTTCGATTTCCACGCGGTCTGTGACGGTCCGCTGCGCGACCCGGGGAAAACGGACGAACGGGATGCGTCGAAAGCATTCCGGATGATCACTGACGACACGGTGCCGGTCGTTGTGCGCTACGCGCCCGCGGCAGCGGAGATCGACATGCTGATCGAACGGCTGCGAGCATCGCCGCAGCCGGACATGGACCTGCTCCGGCGCCTTCAGCCCTACCTGGTGGCGCTGCGCCAGCGAACCCGGGAGGCGGCTGACGTCGCGGCGCTGTGCCGTCCGTTCGCTGGTGAGCTCGCCGAGTGGCAGGGCACCTACGACCCCCACACCGGTATCCGGCTGACGGTTGACGCCGAGGACTTCGTGCTTTGACCGGCTCCCTGCACATGTCTGCTTCTCCGCAAGCATGCACGGTTCAATTCGGCTACCTCACAGCACAACCCTGGACCCGGTGCATGGTCTCGGGAAGGGTGCTGCCATACTGGGCGCGTCGCGGCTTGGGGGGACCGTGACCGGCTCCAGCAAGCGGATGGCTGGAATGGATCTCAACGGCTACCGCACGGCACACACGGCCACAGTCTCAAGATCATGCGTGTATGGCGGCGCGGTCGCCGGCCCGACCTCCACGGGCGAGGTTCGGGCAAACATGTCTGTTCGTTAGACGAAAACCGTCGTCTGGTCTGGGCGGGTCGTCGAGCGAAATAGAACGGTGAGACGGCCAGGCTTTCTCGCCGCGAAGGACGGCTTCCTGTTTGCATCAGCCAGCCTGCGGATTTTCCCCGAGGAGGAGTGGGATGATTGCCCTACCGCGATCGGCTAGCGGAGATCCACCGGTGTCGGTACAGGTATGGGGCGACGGCGCGCTGTTCACGCGCCCGGAGTTCCGGGTAGAACGGATGAGCTACCCGGTCATGACACCTACCGCGGCGATCGGGATCCTGGAGTCCATTTTTTGGAAGCCGGAGTTCGAGTGGGTGCCAGCCGTGATCGAGGTGCTGCGGCCAATCCGGCAGTTCTCCCTGCGGCGCAACGAGACCCACGACCTACCGAGCTTCGCTGACGCGGTCAGCCGGGGCCGGCGGATTAACACGGTGGCGAACCGGGAGCAGCGTGCCGCAGTGTGCCTGCGGGACGTCGCCTACCGGATCCACGCACACATCGAGCTTCGCCCGCACGCGACGAAGGGCACCGCCGCCTACCGGGACCAGTTCCGCCGCCGGGTGGACCGCGGCGCATGCTTTCAACAGCCCTACCTCGGTACCCGGGAGTTCCCGGCCTCGTTCGCTCACGTCGATGACGCTCCACCGATCACGCTTACCGAGGACCTCGGGATGATGCTGCACCGGATCATTCCCGGGCCGCCGATGGACTCGACGTACTTCCGCGCCCGGCTGCAAGGCGGGGTGCTGCGCATTCCACGGCACGGCATCCGCGGGGACGAACCAGCGGGAGTGGCCTGATGCTGCTGCAACGCCTCGTCGAGTTCGAACGCCCGATCGCCGATGCCTCGGATAGTCTCCCCCCGTTCTTCCAGGTGCGTCCAATGCGCTGGGGTGTGCGTATCGACGAACAGGGAAACCTCATCTCCCCTCATCCGCGTGACCTCAGCGACCCGAACGCCGGGGCGCGGGGAAAGCTCGGCACCCCTGGAGCCGCGCCATATCTCGCGCGGGCCGCGGGTATCTCACCGCTGCTCGGCGCGGACGACGTGCAGTACATCCTCGGCTGGTCTGACGAGAAGTCGAGGCCGGAGCGGGTCGCGGACTGCCATGCCGCATTCGTCGATCTGGTCGACCGGTGGGCGGCCGCATCACCTGATGATCCCGTCGCCCAGGCTGTCCGCAGGTTTTACCGGTCCGGCGCACACCTGCGGATCGTGCGGCCGACGGACTGGACGTCGAAGCAGGGCGTGGTGTTCCTCGTCGGCGAGCGGGCAACATGGGTTACCGAGCAGCCCTCGCTCCGCCGTTTCTGGGCGGAGGAGGTGGCCCGCCGGAAGGCCGGCGGCGGCAGCGCACGGAACGGTACCGGTGGGCGGTTCGGTGTGTGCCTGGTCTGCGGCAATCCCGGCACGCTGGTCGACCGGTTCCCGCAGCAACTGCCCCGCCGGCTGGTGCCGCTCACGACCCAGGCCAGCGCCGCGCTGGTCTCGGCGAACCGGCGGATCCACACCTACGACTTCAGCGACAGCCTCACGACCGTGCCGATCTGCCTGGAGTGCGCGCAGGCGTCGGTCGCGAACCTGCAGTACCTGCTGGACAGTTCGATCCACACGATGACCGTGGGCGGCGGGGACGGGCGGATGGCCTGGTGGACGATCGGCGCGCCGTTCGACTTCGCAACCTTCCTGCACCGGCCGCACCCGGCGGCCGTGGGACAGCTGGCCGCGGCCGTGCACAGCGGCACCGACAACACCAGCGGCGCGGAGAGCATAACCCCCGACCGGTTCTGCTCCGTCACGGTCGCCGGCAACGTTTCCCGCGTGATGGTCCGGGACTGGATCGACATGCCCCTCGACCAGCTCAAAAGGAACATCACGGCCTGGTTTACCGATCATCAGATGCTTGGCGCCGACCTCGCCTCGTCGGGTTACCTGCCCCTGGTACGCCTCGAACTCGCCGCTGGCCGCTGGGAACCGACGCCGGGAGATGCGCGTAGGGGCGAGTACACCCGCTTTGGCTCGCCGGGATCCGGCCGCCCCAACGGTGTGCAACGCCAGTTGCTGCGGGCGGCGATCACCGGCGCTGATCTCAGCCCTTCCCTGCTCGGTCATCTGCTTCACCGCATCGGCTCGGACGGACACGTCGACGACCCCCGCGCGGCGCTGCTGCGCCTGGCGCTGGTCCGCCGTGCCCGCCGCCGTCCCGAACACGAAAGGCTCACCATGCCCGGACCAGGACTCGACCCGGACAACCACCATCCCACCTACCTCGCTGGGCGGATCTTCGCCCAGTTGGAGACGATCCAGTTCAACGCCGACCGGATCGGCAAGGGCCCCGACGACCGGCTGAACACCACCTTCACCGACCGTTATCTCGCTGGTGCGATCGCCAACCCGAAGATCGCGCTCGTGCAGGGCCGGCAGCTCGTCCAGCCCTGGCTGAAGAAGATCGGTCGTAGCCGGCCCGACATCGCCCACGCGCTCAGCCAGGGCCTCGATGAGCTGTTCACACTGCTCGACGCGACCAGCGGGCTACCCGGCCGCGGCAGCCTCGACGATCAGGCCACATTCATTCTCGGCTATCACCACCACCGGGCCGACTCGATCCGCCGTGGCCGCGCCGCCCGCGTGGCGAAGGGCTCCGCCCAGACGCCCGGCGCCACACGGGACGATGCCGCGGCGCAATCACCAGCTACGGCGACAGACCCGACCGACTGAGCCTCCGCTCTCGTCTCGCCTCGTCGTGCCGTAACGGCCAGTTCCATCGCGCTTCCCGGCCCCTGTCGCCACGGCTGGGAATCCATCCCTTTTGTGATCAATCATTCCTATACGAGGAGTTCGATATTCATGCCGACGTACAACCTCAACCCATCCGTCAAGCACGACATGGTGTTCCTGTTCGACGTGGCGGACGGCAACCCGAACGGCGACCCCGACGCCGGCAACCGCCCCCGTACCGACGATGAGAGCGGCCAGGGACTGGTCACCGACGTCGCGCTCAAGCGTAAGATCCGCGACACCATCGGCCTGGCCGCTAAGACCGCCGGCCAGGACCCGGCCGGCTACCAGATCTTCGTCGAGGCCGGGCACGCCCTCAACACCAGGCTGGAGGAGTCCTACACCCAGGGCGGGTTCGAGCTCAGCAAGCGGCTCACCCCCGACCAGGCAGCCCAGGCCGTTGACTGGCTGACCGCGCGTTATGTCGACATCCGGCTGTTCGGTGCGGTCATGTCCACCGGGAAAACTCCTTCTCTCGGCCAGATCCGCGGGCCGGTCCAGGTTGGCATCGCCCGGTCCATCGATCCCGTCCTGCCTGTCGATCACGCCATCACCCGCGTCACCCAGACCCGCCAGGCCGACATCGACAAGGGCGAAAGCACCGAGATGGGCGGCAAGTGGACCGTGCCCTACGGCCTGTACCGCACCGCGATCCACTACAGCGCCCCCCGCGGAGAGCAGACCAAAGTCAGCACCACCGACCTCGACCTGTTCCTGCACACCCTGGTCAACATGTTCGACCACGACCGCTCCGCGACCCGCGGCGAAATGGCCGCCCGCGGCCTGTATGTGTTCAGCCACGACAACGCCTTCGGCTCAGCCCCCGCGCACACCCTCAGCGACCGCATCCGCGTCACCCGCATCAGCCAGACCGCCGCCCGCGGCTTCGGCGACTACAAGGTCGATGTCGACGATTCCGACCTGCCCTCCGGCGTGCGTCTGACCCGCGTCCTGGGATGAACCGCAGCACCCGCTGGCCTGGTGGGGATGTTCACGCAGACCGGATCACGCTGTCCGCACTCGAACATTACGCGTACTGCGCCCGCCAGGCCGCCCTCATCCACCTCGACGGCGTCTTCACCGACAACGTCGACACGGCCCGCGGCACCATCGCCCATTCCCGCGTCCACGCGGATCCCGCCCGGCAGCGCAGCCCGGTGCCCGCCGGAGGCCGGCTCCTGACCGGCGTCCACGTCTGGAGCGACCGGCTCGGGCTCTACGGTGTGTGCGACACCGTGCAGATCACCCGCACCAGCCTCATTCCGATCGAGCACAAGGTCGGCCGGTACGTCCCCGACGGCCCCGCCGACCTTCAGGCCGCCGCCCAGGCACTCTGCCTCGCCGAGATGCAGACCCTTCCGGTGCCGCACGCCGTCGTCTACTCCTTCACCGAGCTCGCGCTGGCCGTCTGAGCACCCGCCCGGCACAGGTCCACCATGCCTTGCCTCCGCCCAATGCAACAGATCCCTCCTGCTGGCCCTGGACCGGCCGAACAACCCACACGTTCGGCTACGGCCAGATGCGCTGGGACGGGCAGACCACGGTCACCGCCCACCGGATCGCCTACCTCCTGGACCAAGACCTCCGCCTCTCGGATTTGCCAAGTCATCGCCAGGTGCGCCACCGATGCCCTGGTGGGGTGAACCCTCGGTGTTGCAACCCGCACCACCTCGAAATCGGAGACGCCCGCGACAACCGGGCAGATGCCATGGCAGATGGCCGCGTCCCTCGCGGCGAGGACCACCACTATGGGGCACAGACACCTGACTCAGCCATCTGCGCGCTGCGAACCACCTACTGGCAGACCCCCGAGGACGAACGCCCGACGCTCACGAACCTCGCCGCGACCCACGGCGTGAGCATCGGCACCATCTCCGGCTGGCTCGAAGGCAGGCACCGTCGCGAAGCAGGAGACCCCGCCCGTGTACTACCGACTGCAAGGCGGCGCCTTAATGCGGACCTCGCTCGCGAGATCCGTCACCGACACCACGATGACCACGAGAGCGTGACAAGCCTCGCCGCCGCCTACGACGTTGACCGCGAGACCATCGCAGATGTACTCAAAGGCAAGTCGTTTGCCAACGCGGGCGGTCCGCGAGGTGTGCTCCCACAGACCCGCGGCATGTCCGAGCGCACCGTCCTCGACATCAGACACTCCGTTGCCGACGGCGAACCGGTCCGCGCCGTCGCAGCCAGACTCGGCGTCAGCGAGGACGCGGTCCGTCAGACCGCGCGCGGCCGAATCCACCAGTCCGTCGGCGGACCCCGCACCCGTCGTCAACTCACCGCGGCCGACGCGCGCGACATCCGAAAACGCCATGAGCGAGGCGAATCACGCCATGGCCTCGCGAAGAGATACGGAAAGTCGAAGGCCAGCATCGACGATGTCCTCACTGGACGGACTCACACCGCTGCCGACGAACGACGAACGACGAACGACGTGACGCAATCACCAGACAATCCGGCGACTGTAGCACCCTACAGCGTCGAACGATTCATCGACCTCGCGGACGAATTTGACCCGATTTCGGGGAAGCATTCGCACCGGTACGCCAATATCCGCACGGCCAGGCGAGCGCTATCTCTCCTCGGTGCTGAAATCGACCCCGGCGAGGCGATCGGGAAGATCTGTCAATGTGCAGAAACCGTATTCACTCGTCACGAAAGCAGCTGGCACCGGTTTACGTGTTACGAACAGAGACTTCACGACGTAGGATTCCCCGTCGACAATATCGGGCAGCTGGAGCGCCTGCGCTATCCGGTCTGCGTGAGGAGATAGTTCGGCGTTCTTCCTGGCCAGCTGGGTGACATAGGAAGGTTTCTTCTGCCCTCTGAAGAAATGATCGAGATGTCTGCGGATCTCGGGTACCGCGAAGGCGTCGGTGGGATCCTTGACTTCGAGTAGCCATAAGGTTCGCTGGCCGATTCTTCCAGCGACAGCGTCGATCTCGGTCGTCAGTTGTGGGAGGTTGAGCCGCTGGGCCTTGTTCTCTTTGACGTTCTCGATCACTGTCCACCCGTGACGACGTAGTACACGTGCGACCTGCTTCTCCAGAGCTTTGTTCCGCCGGTCGCGGAGGCGTTCAAGAGCGGTGTCGACGGTGGCGGGCGGCGGAGGCTGGCTCCAGGGTAGCTGCCCCTGGGAGAGATAGTTCTTGTAGACTGTCAGGCTAGTCAGACAGAAATGAGACGCCACGACGAGTGTTCCGTCGGAGAGTTCCGGTAGCGGCTGAACGAGTAGTCTGCGTTTGCGTGTCCGAGCGTGCCACGGCTTCCAGTCCGCGTCGCGTAGGTCGGTTCTGGTACTGGTGAGCATGGCGACAGCTGCGGCGACTCGGCTGGTCGCGTCAGGCTCCTCGCCAATTCTCGTGGCCTCCAGGATGTAGTCGACGACCTGCTGGGTGCTCGCGGTCGGAAGTTTCTCGTCGTCGGCGTTTTGGGGCCAGGCGGCGAGGGCCATCAACGTGGTCAGCACGTCTGTCCCTGACGTGCTGTACGAACGGCGCATGGCGGCGTCGACCTCGGCGTCCAGGAGTAGACCGCCAAGGTCCGCATCCGGTTCCGGATCTGTCCGTCCTGTCGTGAGGTCGAATGCCGCCCTGGCGTCGGCGAACGCTGCGACGTCGAGGTCGTAGACGCGGCTGTCCGCCGCGCTGGGCGGCTCTTCATCCGCTGTCGCCGTGACTTCGAAGGAATCGTCCACATAAATTGTCGTCGGCCTCACTTGATGACGTACGTTCTCGCTTCGCATCGTGGCGGCCAAGTACGACGAGGCTGCGGCGAGGATCTCTCCCCAGGCGAGCTTGTCGCACGGCTTGCTGCCTGTCGGGCCGGTGCGAAGCGCCGCTTCGACGACGGTCTCGGCGCACCGTCGCAGCAGCAGGTATTTGTCGCCTGTCTCCCGGTAGCGGACGACGGGGTCCCACGCGAGGTCCATCAGGCCGGCTGACTGGCCAATGTCTCCGAGGGTTCTGCTGCGGTGGGCGACGATCCGCTCCAGCTGCTCCATTCCGACAAGAACTAGCTCGTCCCCGTCGTGCACCGCCATCCGGTGGGTCATTATTTTGAGTGCCGCTGGTGCGAGGACCATCCTTTCGAGATCCTTCGCGTCGTCGCCGCGGTAGACGCCGGGGCGGATTCCTGACCTTCGAACAGCCCGCGCGACTGATCGTTCGGTCTCCGAGACCAGCGCTTCGTTGAGTTCCACCGGCATAGGAAGATCGTTCCGGGAGGTCGGGACGGTTGCGACCTGAACGGCGAGCGTGGGTCGCGCCTGCGTCCATGCCGCTGCCACGCGCCCGGCAGCTTCAGCGGACGACCCGGCCTTCCGTAACATGTCGTGGACCGCGTTCGCCATGTGGGCCTGGGACTGCTCGGGGTCGGCGGCGGTCTGCTCCGCCATTGCCCTGCACGCCACGCCGATCGCTGCTCGTACCGTCCGGTGTCCGTCGGCATTCAGAATCGTTTCGACGTGGTCCACAGCGATCGGGCTGTCCTGCGACTCGTCGTCGGGTCGTGACGAGAGCTCGACGACGTAGCCTGCGACGCCGCTGCCAGCGTGGCAGGACGCCCAGACAGCGCTGATCTGGTGGAACCCGAAAGCGAAAGCCCCCGCCAACTTGTCCAGGAAACGTCGGTCCTCCTCTGGCCACGCGGGGTCCAGTTCGACGATCCCGACGGGAACCGGGCCGACCACGAGCTTCCATCCCACCAAGTCAGGAAACGCGGGGCTTCGTTCGGGCGACGAGTCGTCCTCCCCGTCGGGTGACGTCGAACCGCGCGTCGCAGCGGGCGGCGCAGCGGGCGGCGCCACGGTGGTAAGTCGCCACTGGTAGACCGATGGTGTGTCGAGGGAAGACCGTTCGACAGCATCGACATCCCGCAGCGCCGGAAACCCGAGCGCGAACATCGCTTCTTCGAGCGAAGAGTCCGCTGCGGCTCGTTCCCACTCGGCAGTTCCGTGGTGCGGTGCGATTGTCATGAGGTCCGGCGCCCGTCCGCCGGCAAACAACGTCTGGCCGTTCCCGCGCCACCACTCCCAGACGTCGATCGTTTCCAAAGCGAAGACGTTGGGGCGGTCCTGTCGCGCCATGTCTCGGCAGAACATGTACAGGTCGCTTTCGGAGCTTGCTGTCGATGCCGCCCACCGCAGGTCGTCCAGCGACATGCCCGTGAAGCCGGGACCGTGGGGCGCGGCGACGTAACTCGCAGAGCCCACCACGAGCAGCGGGACGACCTCGGTTCGCGGATCTAGATGAAGGGTCCCTCGGGCCATCGGGATCGCTATCGGTGCGCCGGGATTCAACCGGGCGGCTTCGGTGACGGCCAGGGCGACAGGGCGGTCGGCGAACGGTGGTCGTATTGGGCGGAGGTGCGCCATGATCTGTACCAGGAGTGCCCGCCCAGGTCCGAGCATCGCGACCCACTGCACCCGGTTGTCGGGTGTCACGACAGGCCCGTCGTCCCAGTCGGTCGGGCCGATGACGTTGCTACTGAAGCTCCACAGCGCCTTGCGAACGTGAGCCGCGACAAGCTGCGCGAAGCGGCGGTTCGCAGTCTGGGAAGCCCCGGCGACCGCCGCCAGTTCCGCGACGCCGTGGCCCATGATCTCCGGCAGGCATGCCAGGGGGAGCCAGTCGGTCCGGTCTCCCAGCGCAGGTCGGCGCACTCTCAGGTACCGGCCGAACGGGCTGGACGGGTGGCCGGGACGGTAGGGCAAGGCTGCGGCGTCACACGTCGCCCACTCCAACGCTCGTGCCGCGCCCGGTTTGGCGACCAGGCTGTCCGGAGTACCGGCACCGATCAGCGTAGAAGCGGCCGTCACCTCGTCGTCGGTGATCGCCACCCCGTTGTCTGATCTCTCAGCGCCCCAGGTAGCTGCCAGTGCGCGGATCGCGAAGTCGCCGTACCCCAATGCCACGTCGACCAGATCCCGGACGCCGAACCCCATCCGCGCCACCAGGACCTCGTCCGTTGCCTTGGATACCAGCAGCGCCCGGTCCACGTCGGCGACTGGACGCTCTACCGAACCCGGGAAGAGTCGAACGAGATGCTCACCCCAGCGGACGACCACTCGGTCACGGGGATCCGACGGTAGGAAATCTTCGAGCGAAGCGATACCTGGCTCGTCCCGCACGCACATCTCTAACAGACGCCCGAGTTGCGAGCTCGGCACCGGCCGGGATCCCTGGTCGCCGGCCTGAGCTGCCGCGTAGGCCAGGTGACCGACAGACGTCCACCGATGCCGTGCCGACGGTGACGCGCCCGCAGCGATGACCAAGGCCCAAAGCTGCTTCGGGTCACGCGCCGCCACACGGCGCCCGAGGTCCCACCGCCGCCGCCCCGACTCATGTGTCACGAACGCGTCCCGTGTGATTCCATCCCACCATCTTGCCGGCCGCGTACGACGATTTCGGCATAACCTGTAGCCCGGTCCGGCGACGGTCGGGGTGATGCGCCTGATGCTGGAGAGCGCTGGGCGCCAGCTGGGACTGCGGTACGGGATGCCGGCGGCGTTAGCGCGGATTTCCACGCAGGAGGTTCGCCCCTACGTTTCAGGCGTACTCGAAGTGCAGGGTCCGTCCGCCCCACCAGGGGATGGCGGTGTCGGGGATGGCGGCCTTGCGTAGGACGGGGTGGTAGGCGTTCCGTTCGAGCCGGACGGTGATTGTGTCGCCGGTCGTGATGATCTGGCCGGGGGTTTCCAGGGCACTGTTGCGTTGGCGAAGTCCACCACCGCAGCTACCA
>NZ_CAAAFT010000217.1:0-478 GCF_900634765.1 Candidatus Protofrankia californiensis
ATACCCGCACTCGCGCACGAACCATCAGTTCAGCAACGTCGTGGTGGGCGTACGGGAGGGCGACGAGCTGCCGGTCGTGGCGTCCTTCACGGTGTGGCGGTTCCGCAACGGCAAGGCGTCCTACTACGTCGGGAGGTACCACTACCGGTTCGTCGCGATCGACGGACAGCTGCGGATCCGATCCAAGCGCGTCGTCCTGGACATGACGACCCTGCGCCCGGTCGGCGACCTGGCGATCATCCTGTGAGTCTCCCGCTACAGGGTCGGGCGGCGGTGGTTACCGGCGGGGCGACCGGGATCGGTCTGGGAATCGCCCGCCGGCTGCTCGCCGACGGGGCCCGCGTACTGGTGGGCGCACTGCACGCCGAGGAGCTCGAGCGCGCCTACGGCGAGCTTCGCGGTTACGGCACCGGTGCGGACCTGGCCGAACACGTCGGGGATCTTTCTCGGCCGGGTGAGGGCGAGAGGTTGCTGCGTA
>NZ_CAAAFT010000217.1:503-981 GCF_900634765.1 Candidatus Protofrankia californiensis
GTACCCGCACTCGCGCACGAACCATCAGTTCAGCAACGTCGTGGTGGGCGTACGGGAGGGCGACGAGCTGCCGGTCGTGGCGTCCTTCACGGTGTGGCGGTTCCGCAACGGCAAGGCGTCCTACTACGTCGGGAGGTACCACTACCGGTTCGTCGTGATCGACGGACAGCTGCGGATCCGATCCAAGCGCGTCGTCCTGGACATGACGACCCTGCGCCCGGTCGGCGACCTGGCGATCATCCTGTGAGTCTCCCGCTGCGGGGCCGGACGGCGGTGGTCACCGGCGGGGCGACCGGGATCGGTCTGGGAATCGCGCGCCGGCTGCTCGCCGACGGGGCCCGCGTGCTGGTGGGCGCACTGCACGCCGAGGAGCTCGAGCGCGCCTACGGCGAGCTTCGCGGTTACGGCACCGGTGCGGACCTGGCCGGACACGTCGGGGATCTTTCCCGGCCGGGTGCGGGCGAGAGCTTGCTGCGCG
>NZ_CAAAFT010000217.1:1473-2954 GCF_900634765.1 Candidatus Protofrankia californiensis
CGGCGGTCGACGCCTTCGGGGGTCTTGACATCCTCGTCAACAATGCCGGCGGTGGGGTGATCAGGCCGACGCTGGAGCACACCGAGCAGACCCTGCAGGCGACGATCGACAACAACCTGTGGACGGTGCTGCGCTGCACGTTGGCGGTGCTGCCGCACATGGTCGCCCGCGGTTACGGCCGTGTCATCAACATCGGCGCCGAGTCGGTGCGCAACGGGCTGGTGGACCATGCCGTGTACAACGCCGCGAAGGGTGGGGTGCACGCCATGACCACGGGTCTGGCGCGTGAGTTCGCCGCCGCCGGGATCACCGTCAACGTCGTCGCCCCGTCCTACGTCCGCACTCCGGAGCTCGACGCCGGCCTGCGCGCGGGCTCGTTGCCGGACCGGCTGGTACATGTCGTCGACCGCGCCGTCGAGCTGATCCCGATGAACAGGCCCGGCACCGTGGACGACGTCGCCGCGGCCGTGGCCTACCTGGCCAGGGAGGATTCGGGGTTCGTCACCGGTCAGGTCCTCAGCGTCAACGGTGGCAGCAGCATGGGCTGATCGAAAGCCATGCCTCGGCCGTCATGCCGCCAGAGGAGTCATGCCGCCAGACAGGAAGCTTCAGCACATCGGGAGTACGTGTCACCATGACGAGCTCACCCACACCCGCCAGCACCGTGCCCGATCTGGAACGGTACTGGCAGGCAGCCGACCGGCTGACGACAGCGACCCGGCAGCGCAGGCCCTGCCCGCCCGTGCGGGACCTGCTGGGCGACGGCGACATCGCCGCCGCGTACGCGGTGCAGCGGCTGCTCATCAAGGCGGCGGTAGGGGCCCGGCGCCGCCTCGTCGGGCACAAGATCGGATTGACGTCCGTCGCCGTCCAGCGCCAGCTCGGGGTCGACCAGCCCGACTGCGGCGTGCTCTTCGCCGACATGGCCAGGGGCGAGGACACCCCCATCGACCCGGCGGACCTGCTCCAGCCGCGGATCGAGGCTGAGGTGGCGTTCGTCCTCGGCGCTGACCTCGACCGGCCCGATCTTGATCTTGAGATGGCGCGGTCCGCGGTGGACCAGGTCCTGCCGGCGCTGGAGATCGTCGACAGCAGGATCACGGACTGGGACATCAGCATCGTCGACACGGTCGCGGACAACGCCTCCTGCGGCCTGTTCGTCCTCGGTGCCCACCGGCAGCCACTCGGTGAACTGGACCTGACCGCCATGACCATGGCCATGACCGCTGACGGACAGGTGGTCTCCGAGGGCACCGGCGCGGCGTGTCTCGGTGACCCGTGCCAGGCGCTGCTGTGGCTGGCACGCACCGCGCGGGAGTTCGGATCCCCGCTGCGCGCGGGCGACCTGGTGCTCTCCGGCGCCCTCGGCCCGATGGTTGCCGTGACGCCCGCTACCACCTACCGGGCGACCATCGCGGGGCTCGGCACCGTCACCGCATCCTTCAGAGAGGACCTGTCATGCAGGGAGGACCTGCCATGAG
>NZ_CAAAFT010000217.1:2979-4006 GCF_900634765.1 Candidatus Protofrankia californiensis
TGGGGTCCAGGGCCTGATCGACATGGCGGGGTTCGACGAGATCGACGTCGTGTTCGACGCGACGTCGGCAAAGGCCCACGCGGCGAACGCGCACGCGCTGGCCGGGTACGGCAAGCAGCTGGTGGATCTGACGCCCGCCGCGATCGGGCCGTACGTCGTACCGGCGGTCAACCTCGACCAGCACCTCGGCGCGCCCAACGTGAACATGGTGACCTGCGGCGGGCAGGCCACCATCCCGATGATCGCCGCGGTGTCCCGGGTGACCCGCGTCCGGTACGGGGAGATCGTGGCGTCGATCGCCTCCAGGTCGGCCGGTCCGGGCACCCGCGCGAACATCGACGAGTTCACCGAGACCACCTCGCACGCCATCGAGGTCGTGGGTGGCGCGGATGTCGGAAAGGCAATCATCATCCTCAACCCGGCTGAACCACCTATGATCATGCGTGACACCGTGTTGTGTCTGGCGGACGACGCCGATCCGGACGAGATCCGCGCCAGCATCGCCCGCATGGTCACCGATGTGGCCGAGTACGTGCCCGGATACCGGCTCAAGCAGCAGGTCCAGATCGCCGCTGTCGGCCCGGACGAGCCGCTGCGGACCCTGATTGGCGACGCCGGTCCGCGGCCGACCTGGAAGATATCGATCTTTCTGGAGGTCGAGGGAGCCGCGCACTATCTGCCGGCGTACGCCGGAAACCTCGACATCATGACCTCTGCTGCGCTACGAACCGCTGAACGGTTGTCCACCTCGCAGCCCACGGCGGTGGTAGCGGGGTCGGCCGCGTCAGCGGTTCCAGCGGTTCCAGCGACCTCGGAGGTGGTCTCGTGAACCCGCCCAGGCTCTACATCCAGGACGTGACCCTGCGGGACGGCATGCATGCGGTCCGGCATCGCATCACCGTGGAGCGGGTGCGCACAATCGCCGCCGCATTGGACGCCGCGGGCGTGGACGCCATTGAGGTCGCTCACGGTGACGGCCTGGCAGGCGCCAGCCTGACCTACGGGCCGGGCAGCAACAGCGACTGGG
>NZ_CAAAFT010000217.1:4415-10247 GCF_900634765.1 Candidatus Protofrankia californiensis
CCGCCGCAGTGGTCACGAACGCTGTGCTCACCACGCTCCTGCTGCCCGGCATCGGCACCATCCGCCACCTCGAGCGGGCCTTCGACCTTGGCATCAGGTCCGTGCGGGTGGCCACCCACGCCACCGAGGCCGACATCGGCCCGCAGCACATCGCCCGGGCCCGCGAGCTGGGCATGGACGTCTCCGGCTTTCTGATGATGAGCCACATGGCGCCCGCGGCCGAGCTGGCGAGGCAGGCAAAGATCATGGAGGATGCTGGTGCGCACTGCGTGTACGTGACCGACTCCGGCGGGCGCCTCACGATGGACGGCATACGCGAGCGGATCCGCGCCTACCGGGACGTCCTCGACCCGGCCACCCAGCTCGGCGTACATGCCCACCAGAACCTGTCGCTGGCCGTGGCCAACTCGGTGGTGGCCGTGGAAGAAGGCGTGACCCGGGTCGACGCCTCGCTCGCCGGCCAGGGCGCCGGTGCCGGGAACTGCCCGATCGAACCGTTCATCGCGGTGGCGAACCTGATGGGCTGGAAGCACGGCTGCGACCTGTTCGCACTCCAGGACGCCGCCGACGGCCTCGTCCGCCCGCTGCAGGACCGGCCGGTACAGGTGGACCGGGAGACGCTGACCCTGGGCTACGCCGGCGTCTACTCCAGCTTCCTGCGGCACGCTGAACGCGCGGCCCGCGAACACGGGCTCGACACCCGCGACATCCTGATGGAGGTAGGCCGCCGAGGTCTCGTCGGCGGTCAGGAAGACATGATCGTCGACGTCGCACTGGACCTTGTCGCAGCCGGGGCTGCCGTCGGGGCCGTTGCAGCCGGAGCCGTCGAAGCCGGGCGGCCCGGGTGACCGTGACAAGGTCGGCCGCCGCACTGTTTGCCGCCGCACTGGTTAGGGCCGCACTGTTCAGGGAGGACAGTTGACATCGCAGGTGTTGGGTACAGACGGCTTGGCCGAGTTCCGCGCGATGCGGGATTTCCTGCTCACCCACCGGGAGGACTACGACGCCGCGTACGCCGGGTTCCGCTGGCCGCAGCTGGCGGAGTTCAACTGGGCGCTGGAGTGGTTCGACCATCTCGGCGCCGACCCGGACAGTGCCGACCGGGTCGCACTGTGGATCGTCGAGCAGGACGGTTCACAGCGGCGTCAGACCTTCGCGCAGCTGTCCGCCCGCTCGAACCAGGTGGCCAACTGGCTGCGTGAGCGGGGCGTGGCGCGCGGTGATCGCATCGTGCTCATGCTGGGCAACCAGGTCGAGCTGTGGGAGACGTTGCTCGCGGCGATGAAGCTCGGTGCGGTCGTCATCCCGGCGACCACGCTGCTTGCGCCCGCCGATCTGCGGGACAGGATCACCCGCGGCCAGGCCCGGTACGTCGTCGTCGGCGCGACCGACACCGACAAGTTCGCCGACGTACCCGGTGCGTACGACCGCATCGCGGTCGGAGCGCCGGTGCCGGGCTGGGCGCACTACGCCGACTCGGCTCAGGCGTCCACCGTGTTCGTCCCGGACGGTGTGACCCATGCCAGCGACCCGTTGCTGCTCTACTTCACCTCGGGTACCACCGCGGCCCCCAAGCTCGTCGAGCACACCCACGTCTCCTACCCGGTCGGACACCTGTCGACGATGTACTGGATCGGGCTCGAGCCCGGCGACGTGCACCTGAACATCTCCTCGCCGGGCTGGGCCAAGCACGCGTGGAGCAACGTGTTCGCGCCCTGGAACGCCGGGGCCACCGTGTTGGTCTACAACTACAGCAGGTTCGACGCCGCCGCGATGCTGGCGCAGATAGACCGTTGCGGTGTGGACAGTTTCTGCGCGCCCCCGACGGTGTGGCGGATGCTGATCCAGGCCGATCTCGCGGCGGTACGCAACCCGCCGCGCAAGGTCGTCGGCGCGGGCGAGCCGCTCAACCCCGAAGTCATCGAGCAGGTGGAGAAAGCCTGGGGGGTGCGGATCCGCGACGGCTTCGGGCAGACCGAAACCACCGTGCAGATCGGCAACTCGCCGGGACAGCTCGTCAAACCGGGGTCCATGGGACGACCTGTGCCCGGTTACCGCGTCACGCTGGTCGACGTCGCCACCGGTCAGCCGGCAGACGAGGGCGAAATCTGTCTGGACCTCACCCAACGCCCGTTGGGTCTGATGGTCGGCTACCGCGACGATGCCGCGCGCAACGCCGAGGCGATGGCGGGTGGCTACTACCACACCGGTGACGTGGCCTCGCGCGACGCCGGCGGATACATCACCTACATCGGCCGCGCGGACGACGTGTTCAAGGCGTCGGACTACCGGATCTCGCCGTTCGAGCTGGAGAGCGTGCTGATCGAGCATCCCGCCGTCGCCGAGGCCGCCGTCGTCCCGTCGCCGGACGCGATCCGGCTGGCGGTCCCGAAGGCATACGTGGTGCTCGCCGACGGTTACGAACCCGACCGGGCCACCGCACTGTCGATTCTGCGTCATGCCCGGCAACAGCTCGCGCCGTACAAGCGGATACGTCGCCTTGAATTCGCCGAGCTACCCAAAACGATATCTGGCAAGATCCGACGGGTGGAACTTCGCCGCCGGGAGGACGCGCTGCACCCGCTTAGCGCCACCGCAGTCCCCGCGGGCACCTCAGCGCCCAACCGTGAATACCGTGACGAAGATTTTCCGGAACTGCGGGAATGACGCTGGTGACGGGTTCGACCGTCCGGTCCATCCCGCTGGCCTCACCACCCACGTGACCATCCACCGTGGAATCCGGACCCGACGGCTGGGTACTTCGAAAACAGGTACTCAGCCGTTCCTGCAGGACTTTTTTTCGAAAAAGCTGACAGGTTCCGACCGGTATCGCTGAATCGTGTTCAGATAACGTGAAACAGCTTCCGCCCGGTTGGTGGCTCCGAGCTTGCGCAGGATGTGCTTCACGTGCACCTTCACGGTTCCCTCGGAAACCATCAGGCGAGTGGCAATTCGTGCGTTGGTGGCTCCGTCGGCCATGTGCCGCAGGACTTCGATCTCCCGCCGGGTCAGGGGTGAATGCACGTCGTCCTCGATCGCACTGGTCAGCGCGCTTGTCCCGATGTCCCGGGTGAGCTCGACGGGAGTATCCGCCGGTTTCAGGGACACGTCGTTCTCCGTGAAGGAGGCCATCAGATCGGAGATGCCCGCCGTATAGGTGCATAACTGGTCGCGAAGGGCCAGCATCCGGTCGGCGAACACGGCACGTTCGATCGCGTAGCCCAGACCCTCCATGAACAATCCGATGGTCTCGCGGTCCAGACTGTCCACGTGTCGCCCGTCGGTGTATGCGTCGGCGTGCATGAAGCCGATCACCGTGGACATCGACACAAGCGGTGCGGCGACATAGGAACGCGAGTCGGTCACGGTCTTGAGCAAAGGGTGCACCTGCGGGTTCGCCTGGGCATTCTTGATCAGGATCGGCTGTCGTCGATGGATCATGTCGGTCTCCAGCACCTGCTGGTCCAGCAGTATCGGGTCCGTACTACCAGCCTTCACCATCAACGCGGCAAGGTCCGGATCGCCTCGAACATAGGCCGACTTCACCACCCAGCGGGAGTTCTGGATCTGGGACAGCATGGCCCGTCCGAAACCGAGTTTTTCGACCTCGGCGGGTGCCCGGATGAGCAGATCTCGAACTGTGAAGAGATCCCGTAGACGGTTCAGCGTATGGCGTACCTCGGCCAGGGCCGACGTTCGCTGAGCCAGCACCGCCTCACGGAGGGATATCCGGGCCTGACTGAGCCGCGTGAGCGCCGCGATCAGCTCCGCGTGCGCCTCCGTGCCGACCTGCTCCACGCCGGCAGTCAGCCGTTTGGTGATGGCGTCCTGAGCCGCCGCCAGTGTCATCTCCGCGGCATGCAGATCCAGCGGGGTGATGCTCAGCGGTGCACAGTCCCAGCCAGTCAGCTTGGAAACCAGCTGGAGAATCGAACGCACGCGCTCGACCTCTTTGCGTGGCAGGTCAGGACTACGGAAGAACCAGATCTCGCCCCGCGCCGGGTGCGAGCGTTCGCCACCATCACTTGAATCGATCATAGGCATGATGGCCTCGTTTCCTCGTCATCGAGCGTTGTCCGGAACTCGAATCGCGATCGGTGTCCCGCGGGCGACGTGGGGGCGGTTCGCCTGAGAACCTGCTTGTGACGCGCCCCCGTCCGGTCTGCCAGCCCGCCGGAGGGGGCCGTCAAACCGTCGACACGCCGAGCGCCGAGGCTTGTGCCCGTGGCGTCTCGTCGCCTGCCCGAGGTCAAAGCAAGATCTAAAAAGGGTTCCGAGGTGATCTGCCGTATAGTTTCCGGCCCCGGCATGGACTCGCTGCATCGGATCACCTCCGCTGTCCCATCATCGTTGAAGCATCCCGGCTACCTTGACGCCGACCACCTGGCGCGGAAAGGCGTTATTAATCCGAGGTTAAATAGTAGGACGGTGGAGTACTTTCGGCCAGCGCGCGCCGACCCCTGAGAAGGTTTCGCCATGCCCGCTCCGGTGCTGGCCGTCAGCGTACATCCGTTCGACCGGCCGTTCGATGCGGTTGTCGCGTACGGGGGCTGTCCATGCTGTCCGGGCTCCCTCGGAGCGCCGTGACGGTGGCCTGTCAGGCGTGCATCCCACGGCGTTGCGGCAGTCTTGAGTACCGGCCGGAGGCGTCCCGAGAAGCCGGGGCTGTGATCGCCAGCATGGATCGCCGGCATGGATCGTCGATTCGTTGCCGGTCGGCGTCGACTCGGTCATGATGCTCACAGGGCCGCACGTGGTGATCTCGTAGCTGCTGCGGCGCGACAGGCTGGACATCGGCGATCTCGGTCCGATCGCGATCTAGGTACTCTCTGTCGGCGGCCATGTCTCGGCCATGTCTCGGCCATGTCTCGGCCGTGGCGCTGTCGGTGACGCGGCATCACCGATGGACACCTGTCAGCGGAGCCTGTGCGCGACCAGATCGAGGAGATCTTCGCTCGCGACGACGCGATGTGCCGTGCCATATCAGGGATGAGATGGGCATGTTCGTCGACGCGATCGCAGCTGTCGCGTCCCAAACCGTATTCTGAGGCGGAGCAAAATGATCTCTTTTGAGTTCTCCGAGGAGCAGGAGGACTTCCGGCGTGCGCTTGCCCAATTCGCTGAGAAAGTACTGCTGCCTGGCTACCGTGACCGGGCGTCGCGCACGGACTACCCGTTCGGCATCCAGCGCCAGCTCGCCGATCTCGGTGTGCTCGGTATCGGCTTGCCCGAGAAGTTCGGCGGCACCGGCGCCGAGGATCCGATCATGCTCGGGCTCGCGGCGGAGACGTTGGCCTACGGTGACGTGAACATCGCGTCCGCGCCGGTGCAGGTCGGGCTCGTGGGGTCGCAGCTGGCGCACGGTACTCCGGCGGTGCAGGAGGAGTACCTGCCTCGGCTGATCGCCGGTGAGATCACGGTCGCGATCGCGCTCACCGAACCTGGCTCCGGGTCCGACGCGGGCGCGCTGCTCACAGTCGCCGAGCCGGTGCCCGGCGGCTGGCGGCTGCGAGGCGAGAAGACCGCCATCTCATGGGCCTGCAACGCCGCCGCCGCGCTCGTCTACGCCCGTGAGCCGGGGTCTGCACGATCGAGTGGAGTGAGCTGTTTCCTCGTCCCGCTCGATGCCGCGGGCGTGACCGTGAGCCACATGCCGGGGATGGGCTGCCTGCCGTTGGGCTGGGGGTCGATCCACCTGGACGACGTGTTCGTGCCGGAGGAGGGTCTCATCGGTGAACACGGCCAGGGCTTCCGCAGCGTCATGAACCACTTCGACTTCAGCCGTGCCGCACTGGGCCTGATGTGTCTCGGTGCGGCACGGGCCAGCCTCGA